>JAAYRP010000034.1 GCA_012518715.1 Alcaligenaceae bacterium
GTAGGCGCCTTGGTTTGCCCCTGAAAAAAGCTCTCAGGGCGCGCATCGAGCCACTGTGACGAAGCATTTGGCTGCTGTATTTTTTCAAGTAGCTCCTGCTGAGAAATCACAATAGCATCATTGATCTGCACTACAAAATCACTGGGCTCGGCGCTAACTGGATCTTTGCTGATAGGGAGCTTTTGTTTTTGCCATTGTTGGTAACCACCATTGAGCACACTTAATTGGGTTAGCCCTGCATATTTAAATGTCCAATATACGCGAGCCGCGGCCCCAAAATCCGTCTGACTATCCCCTTCTGCATACACAATCACATGATCTTGTGCGCTTAGCCCTAACTGCCGGATTCGTTGCTGCAATGTGTCTTTTTCAATTAACTGTCCCGGATTATTCGCTGGGCCACGCCACAACGCGTACGGCGCAGACAATGCGTGTGGAATATGCCCTTTTTCATAGTCTTCTTTTGCACGTATGTCCACCACTTTCACCTGAGGCAAATCCACCAACTGAGACAAGGTCAGCGCATCCACCAAAGGTTGCACCACTGGGTTAGCAAGCAAGGCCTGCCCCCACCACAAACTGAACGTTAAAACCAATACCGCACGTAATTTTGTCATCAAGCACTCCACCAGATCACCCAAAACTAAAAACTAGGGTTCACTTTTCTTACTATGGGGCTCAATTTTCACACACAGTCAACCACCTAAATAAATAAACTTTAGCTATATGTTTATATACAAAAATGCCCCTATGAAGGGGCATTTATTAGAATAGGTAATTAGGCTGAGACAATAGGAATGGTTTTAATCATTTCTTGCCAATGCGCTGGTCCGGTTTGATGCACGGACTCACCCGTTGCATCTACTGCCACCGTTACCGGCATGTCTTTGACCTCAAACTCGTAAATGGCTTCCATACCTAAATCCTCAAAACCCACTACTTTTGCCGTTTTGATCGCTTTAGAAACCAAATACGCCGCCCCACCAACCGCCATTAAATAGGCCGATTTATGCTTTTTAATGGCTTCAATGGCTTTGGGACCACGCTCTGCTTTACCAATCATAGCAATCAGCCCCGTTTGCGCTAGCATCATCTCTGTGAAGCTATCCATACGCGTCGCTGTAGTTGGCCCCGCTGGACCAACGGCCTCGTCACCCACCGGATCAACAGGCCCCACGTAATAAATCACACGATTAGTAAAATCCACCGGCAGTGGTTCGCCCTTTGCTAACATGGTTTGAATACGCTTATGCGCCGCATCGCGCCCAGTCAGCATTTTCCCAGACAATAATAAAGTTTCACCTGGTTTCCAGCTCGCCACCTCTTCGGCTGTAAGTGTATCCAAATTAACAGCTTTAGACTGATTGTAATCAGGCGCCCAAGCCACATCAGGCCAAACATCTAAAGACGGGGCTTGTAGTTTTGCTGGACCACTGCCATCTAGCACAAAATGCACATGGCGCGTTGCTGCACAGTTAGGAATCATAGCAATCGGCTTAGAGGCCGCATGGGTGGGAAAAGTATTGATTTTTACATCTAGAACAGTAGTTAACCCACCTAATCCCTGCGCCCCAATTCCTAACGCATTCACCTTTTCATAGAGCTCAATACGTAGCTCTTCGATTTTGTTTTGTGGCCCACGCTGCAACAACTCAAACATGTCAATGTCTTCCATCAGCGATTCTTTGGCCATTAACATGGCTTTTTCAGCCGTGCCCCCAACGCCAATCCCAAGCATTCCAGGCGGACACCAGCCCGCTCCCATTTGCGGGATTTGTTCTAGCACCCAATCCACAATGGACTCACTGGGGTTTAACATTGCAAAACGGCTTTTATTTTCTGACCCGCCGCCTTTTGCCGCTACGCCGACTTCGACCGTATCCCCGGGAACTAATTCCACATTCACAATACAGGGGGTGTTATCTCGCGTGTTTTTACGCGCAAAGATGGGGTCATCTAACACGGAGGCGCGTAAAGGGTTATCGGGATTGGTATAGCCCTGACGTACCCCCTCGTCACAAATGTCTTGTAGTGAACGATTCGTATCAAAACGCACGTTCATCCCTACTTTCAAAAACACATTCACCACCCCTGTATCCTGACAAATAGGGCGATGGCCTTCTGCTGACATTTTAGAGTTGGTCAATATCTGAGCAATAGCATCTTTGGCTGCAGGGTTTTGTTCGCGCTCATAAGCGCGAGCCAAATGCTCAATGTAGTCAGCCGGATGGTAGTAGCTAATAAACTGCACCGCATCGGCGATAGATTGGATGAGATCGTCTTCTTTAATTACTGTGCTCATGATGGTGTTGTAAAAAATAAACAAAAGGCTTTGTCACACCGACAAAACCCAGCAAAAAACTACTTACCCTGCCAAACGGGTTTACGTTTTTCAGCAAAAGCCGTGGCTCCCTCTTTGGCATCTGCCGAGGTAAAGACATGTGCAATACGAGGGCGCTGCAAGTCAAACATGTGCGCCTGAGACCAATCACGTGACTCGGCAATAACCTGTTTAGCTGTTTGTACTGCCAATGGCCCATTTTCCTGTATGCGCGCAGCCAAGTCTAAAGCTCCCTGAAGCGCCTGCCCCTCGGGGACAACACGATTAATTAAGCCCCACTGTGCCGCTTGCTCAGCACTAAACATATCACCAGTTAGCACCAGTTCCATAGCAACCACATAGGGCACCCGCGCAGGTAAACGAAGCAAACCGCCAGAGCCTGGCACAATACCACGTTTGGTTTCTGGAACGCCAAATTTAGCCGTGTCGGCGGCAATAATCATATCGCATGACATAGCAATCTCTAGCCCGCCAGCCAACGCATAACCCTCGATCGCCGCAATAAGAGGCTTACGTGGTGGTTTTTCACAAATGCCCGCAAAACCTCTATCACCTACGTAAGGACGTTGTCCGTCTTTAGCAAATGCTTTTAAATCCATCCCCGAACAGAAGGTTTGATTAGCGCCTGTTAAAATCCCTACAACCACATCGGGATTAGCGTCTAGCTCATCGAGTGCTGCCGCCAACTGTACAGCTGTGTCATAATTGATCGCATTACGTGCTTCAGGTCGATTCAAGGTAATAATTAATACCTGACCTTGCTTGTCTACCTTTACCAGTTCTGCCATGGTGACTCCTTTTGGTTGGTTATTGTATGAACTTCAAAAATAGCTTCTATACAATAGGGCTATTTCTTAACTTGTTATCATACGATCTTTTGTCTGAAATGGGCTTTTTCTAAAATGAACTGTCCACCCTTGATCTGGGCGATTTGGTTATCCATGTGAAAAGCTAGGTCTAGCTCCAGACAAAAGGTAAAATAACCCATTTTGCGGCATAACGTTTATTTGGCCTACTTTGCAACATGCTCACCTTTCAACAATTAATTCTGCAACTTTCACACTACTGGGATGAACAGGGCTGCACTTTGCTCCAGCCTTTTGATATGGAAGTGGGTGCAGGCACTTCTCATACAGCGACATTTTTGCGTGCCATTGGCCCAGAGCCATGGCGTGCGGCTTACGTGCAGCCTTCGCGCCGTCCTACTGACGGGCGCTATGGTGAAAACCCCAACCGTCTCCAGCACTATTATCAATACCAAGTCGTCCTCAAGCCCGCACCTGAAAACATTGTGGATTTATACATTGGCTCTTTAAAAGCCATTGGTATTGATCCCAACATTCACGATATCCGTTTTGTGGAAGATGATTGGGAAAACCCCACTTTGGGTGCTTGGGGTCTGGGCTGGGAAGTCTGGCTCAATGGCATGGA
>JAAYRP010000239.1 GCA_012518715.1 Alcaligenaceae bacterium
GGTGCAGTTGGATATGGCGGTAGAGCGCTTTTTAGCTCAGCATAGCACAGGTAAATTACGTATTAGCCTGGCTTTAATGGATTTTATGGCTTTGGCGCGCCAGCAGAAAATTACGCTGCCTGCGGACTTAAGTTTGTTGTTTAAAGCGTTTATTACGGCCGATGGGGTCTTACGGCGAGTCGACCCGGATTTGGATTTGGTGCAATTGGCTACACCTATGATCCACGAACAAGTTCGGGAACACTACAACATGCATGCCATCAAAGAGCGAGCCACCTATTTGGCGGCCGAGTTTTATGATCTGGCGGCCGACACACCTGGTGCGCTACGCTTATTGTTGCACCGCCTGCGTCATGGTCGTATCGGCGTAGACATGGAGCTACGTCATTTAGATAAGGTGGCTAAGTCTTTAGAACTTGCAGCGGTGCGCTTATGTGTGGCTTTGGTAACGGCGGCATTTGCTCTGGGGTTGGCGCCACGTTTATTTGATTTTGGACCCATATGGCTGGGTATACCGTTATTTGCGTGGTTTGGTTTGATAGCAACGGTCATGGGGTGTGCGCTGTTATTGTATTGGCTATTTAAGCCAAAATAATTACGCTAACCCCCGGTCTTTGGCGATCTGAGCGCGCTCTTCTTGGTTAATGTAGTTTTGGATGCGGATTTGCTCTGGGCCTTTTAGGGCAAAAAAAGCACAACCAAACCGGGGAATACCTTTGCCGGAGGCTAAATAGTGATTTTGCTGGCGTACGATTTGTAAATCGACGGCGACATGACCAATACCTGGCAAGTGTAATTGTGTATTAGCAAAAATTTTGCCCTTATGGGCTTCTACTATTTGCTTCTCATCCAAAAAAGAGAGCCCGCTGGCACTAATATCAAAGATAGGAAACGTGATGGCGTCGTCTTTGCTCATAAGTGTGCAGGTGGCAGGGTTAGTGACCGAAGGTTGAATTCTAAAGCTATTGCGGCGCTGTAAACGGCGTAGCGAGTGGGGAATAGGGCCACTGAGCGCTGGGCGCTGGTCATAGGTGGTGTGGCTAATGGGGCTAACCGAAAACTCGATGCTGACGTGATCGACCACGGCTTCAAAAAAAGCCTGTTCGCGGTCTACGAGCTGCTGGTTCATGGTTTGCTGTGCCGCACTGTCGATGATGAGCGTTTCACTATCAAAGTCAATGTCGATGAGGGTGGTAATCACAGCATGTTGTGGATTGCCTCCGTGCATGCGTAGCAAAATACCTTGCTCTAAAATCTGAAGCAAAATCTGATCAATTTCTTGAATTGAGTCGATACGATAAGGATCGTATCCGGCGTTATCATGAGTATGCGGCATAGAGTGAGCGTTAAAAGAACTAACAAAAAGAATATTATGCCAAATTATTGTGCACTTGACTGGGTGTTTGACGGATTTATGCCCAGAAGTAAAGCGTACAAGTTAAAATGCGTCCCATAACTGGATAAAAGGATGACAATGAGTTTACTAAATAGTGTTTTATCTCGTGCCGCATCAGTGGTGCTTGGCAAAGATCAAAAGGAACAAGCCACGTTGCTGACCGCTTTTTTGCAAGCTGTAAATCAATATCCAGGTGGTATCAATGGTTTGCTCGAGGCTTTTAAGCAAGGGGGGCTAGGTGCAGTTGTACAATCCTGGATGAGCCAAGGGGAAAATTTGCCTATTGCTCCTGCTCAGTTACAGCAGGTGTTGGGACATAGTATGGTGGATGATTTAGTCAGTAAAACCGGCTTAAATCAGGATTCTGTGCTTAATCATCTATCGAGCTTACTGCCTGTGGTGGTTGATAAGATCTTTAGCCAAAATAACAACACCGTAAACGACTCCGGTCAAGTGGATATGAGTCAGGTGATGAGTACCGTTTTCGCTATGTTAACCAAAAAATAGTAAAGCCGCGAAAGCGGCTTTTTACATAGGATACATTTGAGCAGCAAAGTGGTGCTGTTGTTGTATATAGGTTTGGATATGATGTTGAC
>JAAYRP010000035.1 GCA_012518715.1 Alcaligenaceae bacterium
CGGGTAAGCGTAGGCCTCCTACAAACTTGTCTTTTACTAGCGCTAAGGCTGGCTCGGGAGTGGAAAGTTGATCGCGTTGTAAAAGCTCAAAAGGTACCCCCATTTCTTCGAGTACGCGCATATCGGCCGCTGCCGCTTCCATTTGTTCTGCGGTGCGGAATAACTGTAGGGTGCCTTTTTGGCGCGCTTCGTATTGTATGCCCGTTTCTTCGCGTAATTGGGTCAAACACTCGCGGCTGTAGTCAGCAATGCGCACCATGCGCTCTTTGTTGATTTTATATTTGCTAGCCGTGCAGTTAGCCCACATTTGTAGCATCCATTTAAGCTGGAACAAGGTACCATCAGGACGAAAACTAAAAGGAGGGTGCTCAGCAAAAAGCCATTTTGCGGCTTTTAAGGGGATACCGGGCGCTGCCCAGGGTGAGGCATAACCAAATGACACCTGCCCTGCATTCGCAAAGCTGGTTTCCATGGCTGGAGCATCTAAACGATCAATCACCGTAACGCTGTGACCTTGTTTGGCTAAAAAATAGGCGCTACTGACACCGGTAACACCTGCGCCTAGCACAAGCACTTTCATGATTTTTCCTTAGTAGTTTGCGTTTATAAGGGGTAGTTAACCACCATATTATCCCGATGGATGAGCTCAGGATCAGACATTGAGCCTAGAATATCAGCAATACGGTGGGAAGGCTCCCCCATAATGCGCCGGGTATCGGCGCTGGAATAGTTGATTAACCCACGGCCGTGTTCTTTGCCGTCTGCATCGATGCAAGCGACGACGTCCCCACGGTTAAAATCTCCTAGGACCTCAGTAACACCAATGGCCAGTAGGCTTTTATGCCCATCGGTAAGGGCTTTGACGGCACCGGCATCTAAGCGAACTTTTCCGCGTACACGTAAATGGCTAGAGAGCCAACGTTGGCGGGCGGATTGTACAGGCAGCTCAGCTCGTAATTCGGTACCAATGCACTCACCGGCAGCCAGACGCACTAAGACATTTGGTTCATGGCCTGAGGCGATCACGGTATGGCCACCGCTATTGGCAGCGCGCTTTGCGGCTAAGATTTTGGTAATCATGCCACCTGTGCCCACATTTGAGCCGGCTCCGCCAGCCATTTGCTCAAGTTCCGGGTCGCCGGCTTGTGCATGAGAAATAAAACGGGCTAGAGGGTTATTGCGCGGGTCGGCGCTATAAAGGCCTGCTTGATCGGTGAGGATAATCAGTGATTCCGCTTCGATCAGATTAGTGACCAAAGCGCCTAGCGTATCATTATCGCCCAAACGGATTTCATCGGTAATCACCGTGTCGTTTTCATTAACAATTGGCACCACGCCCAAGTTTAAAAGCGTGTAGAGTGTACTGCGCGCATTAAGATAGCGTGTACGATCAGCGAGGTCTTCGTGTGTGAGTAGAATCTGTGCGGTACGAATGCCGTGTTCGGCAAAAGCGACCTCGTAGGCTTGCACCAAGCCCATTTGCCCAACGGCCGCTGCCGCTTGTAGTTCGTGCATCGCTGTAGGTCGGCGTGGCCATCCTAGCCTAACAATGCCTTCGGCAATGGCGCCGCTAGAAACCAGAACCACTTGTTTGCCTTGGCGATGAAGCTGGGCGATTTGGGCGGACCAGTGCGCTACAGCAGCACGATCAATGCCTTTGCCTTGGTTGGTGACTAAAGAAGAGCCTACTTTAACGACGAGCCGATGCGAGTCGGCGACTACAGATTGTGCGGTGTCGGACATAGAAGAACCATAAAAAGAAAGCAAAGTCGCCTTATTTTACTCGAAATAAGACGTTGCTTTGCTTGTTGATCTGGCAATTATTGATCAAGATCGATGTTTTGACGGTTAGGTTTAAACCGAGGATCATCGGGCTCAAAGTCCGGTGCGGCTTCATCGATGGCTTGTTGCTCTTGGGCTTTTTGCTGATCCAACCAGCTTTGAATCTGTAAAACCAGAGGCTGTGTGCCCTGACCCGTTAGGGCGGAGATCCCAAAGACAGGACCTGTCCACCCTAAGCGAGCAACAAGTGCTTTTTTGAAGGCGTCGGGGTCTTCGACCATATCGAGCTTATTTAAAACAAGCCAGCGTGGTTTTTGATAGAGGTCTGGGCTGTATAAGCGCAGTTCTTCAATAATTGCGGCAATATCTGCGCAGGCTTTTTCGATGGGATCAATTTCGGGATCTAAATGACTGACATCGACGATGTGAAGCAGCAAACGGGTACGAGAAAGGTGACGCAAAAATAAATGCCCAAGTCCAGCGCCTTCGGAGGCACCAGAAATCAACCCGGGTAAATCCGCCACCACAAAGCTATGGGCGGCAGAGCTGCGTACCACACCTAAATTGGGGTGTAGGGTAGTAAAAGGGTAGTCGGCAATACGCGGACGCGCGTTAGAGACCTGACTGATAAAGGTGGATTTGCCGGCATTAGGCAAGCCGAGCAGGCCCACATCCGCTAGAACTTTGAGCTCTAAGCGTAAACGACGCTGCTCGCCTTCCTCGCCGTAGGTGAATTGGCGTGGGGCACGGTTAGTACTGCTTTTAAAATGCAGATTACCGAGCCCGCCTTGCCCCCCTTTGGCTAGGGTGACCGTTTGCCCATGATGGTCTAGGTCAAAAAGGAGTTCGCCGGTGTCGGCATCATAAATGGTGGTGCCGACGGGAAAACGTAAGGTAATATCAGCACCTGCGGCCCCGTATTGATCTGAGCCGCGCCCATGCTCGCCATTTTTACCTTTGTGTAGGCGCGCATAGCGATAGTCAACTAAGGTGTTAATGTTACGGTCGGCTACGGCAAAGATGGAGCCGCCGCGCCCACCGTCACCGCCGTCAGGGCCGCCTTTAGGGATAAATTTTTCACGTCTAAAGCTGGCAGAGCCGTTTCCGCCCTTGCCGCCCTGGACTTCAATGGTGGCTTCATCTACAAATTTCATAATTATTCCAATATACCGGTAGCGTATTTCCGTTTTGCCCCGTCTTGCCGATGCGCAATATGGCTTAATAACAAAAAACTGCACCAATTGCAGCGGACACAGGTTCCGACTACAAGGGTGCAGTTTTGGTGTTCAGTGTTTGAACGAGGGCTTATTCAGCAGCGATAACGGAGACCGTGCGCTTGTTCATAGCGCCTTGGATGCTGAATTTTACGTGACCATCTACCAAGGAATACAAGGTGTGGTCTTTGCCCATGCCTACGTTAGTACCGGGGTGGAATTGGGTACCACGTTGACGAACAATGATGGAGCCAGCTTGGATAGCTTGGCCACCGTAAACTTTGACGCCTAGTCGTTTAGCCTGTGAGTCGCGTCCATTTCGCGTAGAGCCGCCGCCTTTTTTCTGTGCCATGGTAATGCACTCCTATGGGTTGTATCCGTGATCGTGATCGATGTGGTTAAGGGGTTAGGCGTTAACCGCGTCGATACGAATTTCGGTGTAGTTTTGACGATGACCTTGGGTGCGACGATAGCCCTTGCGACGGCGCATTTTAAACACTTTGATCTTGTCGTGACGGCCTTGTGCAAGAACAGTAGCAGTTACCTTGGCACCATCAACAAAGGGTGCACCCAATTTAAGTGCATCGCCTTCGCCTACGGATAAAACCTGGTCTAGCGTGATTTCCTGCCCAATGTCTGCCGGTATCTGTTCTACTTTCAATTTCTGGCCGACGCAAACACGGTACTGTTTACCGCCGGTTTTTATCACCGCGTACATAGGGTATTCCTATTAAAAATTTAACTAATAATTGAGTCTTTTTTAGCCTAAATTTTGGCTAATTAATGATTATAAATAGCAAAGCCATTGAAATGCAAGCCTTTTTTCTGATTTTGCGACCCAATCACAACAGTTGCTGATCTGCTTCAAATGCAACGTTTTGTATGCGAAAACTCCCATTACCAGTGTGTAGCAAGGCAAGTCGTGAGCACTTTTCTTACATTTGAAATGCCTCGCGACTTTCGTACCGCGCAAATCGGCGTAGGGTAGTAGTTATGGCGGCCATATTTGGTTGTGACCGAATGAGCGCCGTTTTTTATTACTATGCAAAGGAGTTTTGTTATGAACAAAGACACCCTAGAAGGTAAATGGAAACAGTTCAAAGGTAAGGCTCGCGAAACATGGGGCAAAGTTACCGATGACGAGTTTGAACAGGGCAAAGGCGATGCCCAGCAGTTAGCCGGTTTGGTGCAAGAGCGTTATGGCAAAACGAAAGAAGAAGCAGAAAAAGAAGTGAAAAACTTTTACGATAACAACCCTTACTAATTAGTAAGGAGGTAGTCCTCCAGTGCAACCTGAGTGCTGGAGGCAAAAATAAATAGGGGGATATTATGCTGAACTATGCATTATTGTTTTTTATTGTAGCGATTGTAGCCGCCGTATTTGGATTTGGTGGCATTGCGGCTGGCGCTGCCTCCATTGCGAAAGTGCTATTTTTTGTCTTTTTAGTATTAGCTGTATTAAGTTTGATCCGCGGTATGATGCGGTAGCGATAAGAGTGAGTTAACGTGGTGATTTTTGAGCCCAAAAGCGAATACGTGGTTCGCTTTTGGGTTTTTTGTTGCGTGGATTAAGCCAGCCAGCGTTTACGGCGTCGATAATGCTTAACATTATGGTAGTCCACCCGATCGGCTCCCCCAAGATAGAATTCCTGCACATCTGGGTTTTCCTTGAGGACTTTGGCTTCACCGCTCATGACCACATTACCATTTTCAATCAGGTAGGCATGGTCGACAAATTCGAGTGCAGCCGCGGCGTTTTGTTCCACGAGCAAAACACTCATGTTATTTTCTTGATTGATCTTACGAATAATCCCAAAAATCTCTTGTACCAAGCGGGGCGACAACCCTAAACTAGGTTCGTCGAGCATAATGAGCTTGGGCTCTGTCATGAGCGCGCGCCCAATGGCAAGCATCTGTTGCTCGCCACCCGATAAGTAGCCCGCCTTGGTTTTTTGAAATTGGGTTAAACGAGGAAAATAATCATAGACCATATCGCGCAGTTGGTTTAAGCGCGCCCGCGAGCCGCCATTACGATAGGCGGCAAGTAAATTATCGTCTGGGGTCAAATGCCCAAAAATACGACGGCCCTCCATGACGTGTACTAGTCCCATGCCAACGCGTTTGGGCGCACCGTAGGGGAGAATATTTTCCCCTAGAAACTCAATGCTACCGCGAGTGACCTCGCCTCGCTCAGGGGCAAGAAGCCCACTGATGGATTTGAGCGTTGTGCTTTTACCCGCACCGTTGGAGCCAAGTAGGGCGACCATGCCGCCCTCATTGACTTGTAATGAGACACCGCGAATGGCTAAGAATACTTTGTCATAGACCACCTCCACGTTGCTCAGTTTAAGCATTAGCGACCCTCCTTAAAGGCGGCGGCATCTTGACGAATGGACTCCCAGACAATGTCTTGATAGGGGTTAGACCACTCATTTAAAGGTGCCCATTTTTCACCATCCCAATGGGATACGCGTCCAAAGCCACCCCCTTGGTGATCTTTTTCACTAAAGGATAGCGGGGGCAGTAAACCATTGGCGTCATAGTCTTTGATCATCTCAAAGCCTTTGCGTAGCTTTTCTCCATCTAAAGGAGCGCCAAATTCTTTCATGGCTAAGCGAGCAGCTTCTACCGAGACCGCCATGGTAGCAACACCGATGTTGTAGTAAGTGCGGCCAACGTTTTCTTTAGGACCGGATCCTTTACCTGGCTCGATGACTTTTGCCATGATTTCTTGAATCAAAGCAGAGTTTGTACCGTTGTCTGTACCTTCAAATTTACGTATGCCTTTGGCGGTGTCTTTGCCAACGGATTCCATATCCGCTTCGGCGAGCCAAACTACCGAGTGAATTTTTTCAGGGGCAATGCCATTACGAATGGCTTCGCGTACAGAAACGGCTTGGCCGCCACCGGCACCCCAAATAATGACTTGATCAGGGCGGAAGCGGCGCACCTCAGACCACGTGGAGGATTGTTCGTTACCTGGGCTGGCGTAAGGGAAGGTACGCAAGGTAAACCCAAGCTTATCCGAGAGTTTTTCTAAGACGGGAATGGGTTCACGTCCGAAAGGCGAGTCAATATAAACATGAGCAACTTTTTTGCCTTTTAAGCCACCTTCGTGTTGTTCCATGTAATCAATCAGCGTAGCAGCTTGGGACCAATAGGTGGACATCACAGGGAAAACATAAGGGAAGGTTTCTCCATCACTGGCATCACCCCGCCCATGAAAAGCTGTAATCATCACCACCTTGTCATCAAGTACGCGGTTGACCATGGCGCGCGCAACGGGAGTGCTGAGAAAGTCAAACCAAATAGCGCCATCACGTAGGGCACGGTTATAGGCTTCGATACCGCGTTGGGGCTGGTTACCGGTATCCGAGGTCATGTACTCAATTTTATGCCCATCGATACCACCACTTTCATTGACCATGGTGACGTAGTCTTTTTGTCCTTGGGCGTACTCATTGGTTAAAAAAGTATAGACTGCGGTGTAGTCTAAGGGGGCCGCAAATTTAATGGGGTCTTTGGCATGCGCTACACCAAAAGAAAGCATGCCAGCGATTAAAGCGGCGCCCACGGTTAGTTTTTTCATCTGTTGTCTCATCGTTATCCTCCTAGAGGTATCGTTTTTACTTCGTTATAGGAATTACAGCTTTGAGTGGCGGAAAGGCCAAACCAGTAAATAATTACGGAAGTTATCGTAGATTTTGCCTAAGCCAAGGGGTTCAAAAAGCAAGAAGCCAATGATTAGTGCCCCGTAAATCATGAGTGGGATATGTGCTAAAAGGTTAGTGGATACATCTAACCAGCCCATCCCTGAGAGCAGAATCACACCGTTGGTCAGTAAGATGGGGACAAGCAATACAAAGCCGGCGCCTAAGTATGCCCCTAGTACACTGCCTAAGCCTCCCACAAGTACCATGGCGACTAACTGTACAGAGATATTAAAATTAAATTGCTCGGGGGTGACCGCTTGGTAATAGCAGAAGGCCAAGATAGCACCGGTGACACCACCTAAAAAGGAGCTGGTAAAAAAGGCGACCAGTTTATAACGTACGACGTTGACACCAATGACAGCGGCGGCATAGTCTTTATCACGGACTGCGACCAGAGCTCGGCCGATACTGGTGCGTTTGATATTGAGAATCAATAGCGTGACAAAAACTACCCAGAGCAGCGCTAAGTAATAGCGCGCCATATCGGTTTTTAAGGAGATAAAGAAAAAGGTGCTGGCAGGAGTTTGCAGCGTGGCTTGTGCGCCGCCGCTAATGGCGGGCACGTTGATAATGGTCCAGTCGACCAGATACTGCATTGCTAAAGTCGCCATCACCAAATATAACCCCTTGACGCGTAGCGCGGCTGCTCCAAAAACACTACCAATCAGTGCCGAGGCCAAGCCGGCACCAAGCAGGGCGAACTCTAAAGGTACTCCAGCCCGAGTCAGGTGAATACTCGTATAAGCCCCTATCGCCATTACGGAGGCAAAACCAAAGTGCAACTGACCAGCAATCCCCATTAACAGCGTCAGGGAAAGGGCGGCCGCACTGAGAATCAGCCAAGGCATGATGTAGCTAGTAAGATAAAAATTACTAAATACAAAAGGGGCGGCTAGGCCGAGTAGGAGTAAAAACCAAACCTGGCGTCGATCTGCGGGTATAGGCCAAAGATGACGAGCGGTTTCATAGCGAGTATGATGAATGCCAGATAAACGATAAAACATAATTACACCCTTTCAATGTCTTCGCGACCTAAAATCCCATAGGGACGGAACATGATGGTGAGCAAAATAATGACAGAGGTCACCACATCGCGTGTGCCACCCCCTGCGATTTCGTCCAGGTAGCCAGGGATAACACTGCCTAAAATTCCAACGATTAGGCCGCCAATCAGCACCCCAAGCACACTATCTAACCCCCCAAGGATGACGACCGCAATCGCAGGGAACAGCAGCTCGGATAAGGTCCAGTCCACGCCTTGTACAGAGCCCCAGACCACCCCAGCAGCCAAGGCTGAAATCCCTGCAATACCCCAAGACACACCAATGGCACGCTCTACCGAAATACCTACGGACCAGCTGGAAATATGGTCATCGGATACCGCACGCAGTTTTGTACCGGTGCGAGTACGGAAAAACAGAGCGGATGCCCCGATCAGTAACAAGGCAATTACACCACCCACAAGATAGATTCGGTTGATAAACACATCGCCGATGATAATTGGAGCAAGCGAAACCCCAATGCTGATTTGTTTGGGCGCTGCACCTAAGATACCTGGACCAAAGCCTCGCAAGAAAATCTCGAGTCCTAGCGTTAACATCACGATCATGATGATGGGCTGACCCACCATTTTTCGCAGTAAAAAGCGCTCGGCGAGCATGCCAAAAATGAACATGATGATCGCCCCGATCAGAATGGCAAGCAACATGGGCACGCCGTAGGAGCTTAAAACCCAAACAATGTAGGCGGCGGACATCACCATAGCGCCTTGGGCAAGGTTGGGTACCCCGGCGGATTTATAAATCAACACCACCCCTAGCGCTACGAGGCTGTACATCAAGCCAGTTAGCGCACCGTTAATCAAAAGTTCGAGGAAATACGCCATGGTTAATTCCTTTTGCTAGTCACGTCTTGAATCTGGAGGGTGCGTTTTAGTACACCAGTTTCCCCAGTCTCGTAGACAATAGGAGCTTCAAATTCAATGGATTCGTGGCCGTTATAGATAGCATCGATAATGGCTTTGTAGTTTTGGTCAATCACATTGCGACGCAGTTTACGTGTGCGCGTGACCTCGCCATCATTAGCATCGAATTCTTTGTGCAAGTTCACAAAGCGACGGATTTGTAATGGCTCTGGGAGCATATGATTGGTTTTGAGGATTTGTTCACGAATCAAATCATAGACTTTGGGCTGCTGAGAAAGCTCGGCATAGGAAGAATAGGGCACCCCATTTTCTGTAGCCCAATGCCCCACCGCCTGAAAATCAATACAAATAATGACCGTGAGATAATCACGATCCTTACCCAGAATGCAGGCGTCTTTAATGTAGTGACTAAACTGTAAGCGGTTTTCAATGTAGGTGGGAATAAAGCGCTCTTTTTGGGCGGTGTAAACCACTTCAGAGACACGCCCTAACACCACCAGCTGGCCGTCCTCTTCGAGATAGCCCGCGTCACCGGTGTGCATCCAGCCATCGCGTAAGGTTTCAGCCGTGTCTTCGGGCTTTTCATAATAGCCGTCAAAAACGTTATCTCCCCGCATAAGGATTTCGCCATCATCATTGATTTTGATTTCTACTCCGGGGAAAGGACGTCCTACAGTATGCAGTTTGACCTCATCAGCGGATTGCGCCGCGGCCAAAGCACAGTTTTCGGTTTGTCCATAGAATTGGCGCAAGTTTAAGCCTAGCGCTCGGAAAAATAAGAACACATCTTCTCCGATGGCTTCTCCTGCGGTATAGGGCTTGGTAACGCGCGATAAGCCCAGATGGTCTTTGACCGGTCCATAAATAAGCTGCTCGCCGACCCAGTACCACAGCTTTTGCCCAAACGAAGGTTGTTTGCCATTCAGTCGTTTGCGCTCGAGCTCAAGGGCAAAATTCATAAAGTGGTGATACATGCGCTGCTTAAAGGGGGGGGATTCGTCAATGCCGACTTGGATACGAGTCAGCATGTTCGACCAAGCTCGTGGTGAACAAAAGTACAAGGTGGGCGCAATTTCGCGCAAATCGTGCTGAGAGGTTTCTTGGCGTTCGGGGATATTTACCACAAAGCGTAAGGTTAAAGCCGCCCCAATGGAGAAAATAAAATCCCCCACCCAGGCAATGGGGAGATACGCCATGTGTACTTCCCCCTCGGAAAAGTAGCCTGCATTCGCCGCATTCCGTGCGCCATATAAGATATGGCCGTGTTTAAGAGGGATTCCTTTGGGGACGCCGGTTGTCCCTGACGAGTGCAAGAGCGCCGCCGTATCATGAATCGAAGGGCGATTAATTAGGTCGTTAAATAACGCGGGTTCGGCGTTAAGGCGCGCTTGGCCGCTGGCAACCACCTCTTTAAACGCGATGGTCAGTGGGTGGTTCTGTTGCTCCAGCCCACGGGGGTCATCATAAATAATACGGCGAATGCCGCTTTGATCCCCTTGGATTTTGACCACATGTAGCAGTTTATCCACTTGTTCTTGGTCTTCAGCCACAGCAAATGCAATGCGCTCGCGTTCGATTTGACCAGAGAGCTCTTCGGGGGTGGTGTCAGGGTAGGCTGGCGAAGGGATGGCACGCAGGGCAATAATGCCTAACATGGCGAAATATAATGCGGGTCGGTTATCGCCCAAAATCAATACAATGTCATTTTCTTTGACGCCAAGCTGTTCTAAACCCGCTGCAAAACCGATGACATGGTCAAGATAGTCTTGCCACGTATATTCTTGCCAAATACCGTGGTCGCGTTCGCGCATGGCGACTTGCTGAGGAAAGTTTTTGGCATTTTCAGCCAGTAGCGTCAGTAAATGGTCTGTGTCCTCCCAGTGTGGGTGGAGCTGGCGCGATAATTCACGGGCATCAAGCTGCTGCATTATCAACCCTCCCAATGTAGGCAGCGACAACTGTGGGGTCGCTAATGGCTTCAAGCGGTTGGCCTTCTTTGATTTTTTCGCCGTTATTCAGCACGACGAGTCGATCACAAATGGCAGTCACTACATCCATATGATGCTCAATGAGCAAAATAGTGAGACCCAGTGCTTCTTTGGCATCTAAAATAAAACGAACCATGTATTCTTTTTCTTCTTGGTTCATGCCCGCCATGGGTTCATCAAGGATCAAGAACTGAGGCTCAGCGACCAAAGCACGGGCGAGCTCTACCCGCTTTTGGGTACCTAGTGGCACTACGTCAACCATTTCATCGCGCACATCCTCTAATTGCAGCAAGTCGATAATTTCTTCGACTTTATAGCGGTTGCTGACCTCTTCTTTTTGTGCTGACCACCAATAGAGCATGGCGCGTAATACACTGGGTTTCATAAAGTTATGGCGCCCTAGCAAAATATTGTCTAAGACACTCATTCCTTTAAACAGAGCGACGTTTTGGAAAGTTCGTGCAATGCCTTGTTGCGCAATTTCATGTGGGCGCATTTTTTGAATAGGGCGCCCCATATAGAGAATTTCACCTTCTTGGGGTGGGAAAAAGCCAGTAATGGCATTTACCGTAGTGGTTTTTCCTGAACCATTTGGCCCCACTAATCCTAAGGTTTCTCCTTTGCGTATTTCCATCGTCACGTGCTTGACGGCGTGTAACCCGCCAAACCACCGACTGATGTTATGACACGCTAACACCACCTCGTTGTTAGGTGCTGTTGACGTTAACGTTGACGTTAAGCTCATGATGTCTTCCTCACAGTGCGACCTTTGGTAGCGTCGCCCAATCTAGGTATAAGTTTTCGGACTAGAGACCGAGTTTTTGAATAGCGTCTGCTTCTAATAGATCTTTAAGTGATTGATTTGGTCCTGCGCTGGGGAATTGGTCATAACACAACACATAACGAGGGATTTTGTAATGGGCGATTTGACCATGGCAGTACTGACGAAGGCCATCGGCGTCTAGCGTATGACCCTCGTGTAGGCGAATGGCTGCGCAGAGCTCTTGGCCCATGCGCGGATCGGGTACGCCAAAGAGGATAAGTTCGGCAATTGCAGGGTGCTGCCGCACAAAAGCGTGGACCTCGGCTAAATAAATGTTTTCCCCGCCGCGGATAATCATGTCTTTGATATTGCCCACGATTTGGCAGTAGCCGTCTTCGTCAAAACGCGCTAAATCACCGGTATATAACCAGCCTTCGCGAATGACTTGTTGGGTAAGATCGGGACGTTGCCAGTAGCCTTGCATGACGTGGTAGCCTTTAACACAAAGCTGACCTACAGTGCCAAGGGGAACGATTTGATTATTCTCATCGAGGATTTTGGCCTCGATATGGGGTTGAACCTGACCCACGGTGCTGACCCGTCGATCAAGCGGGTCATGAACAGAGCTCATAAAAGAAACAGGAGAAGATTCCGTCATGCCATAAGCAATGACAACCTGAGGCATATGGAGCTCTGTAGTGACGCGCTGCATTACCTCAATGGGGCAGGGTGCGCCGGCCATAATCCCTGTACGTAGGGAGCTAACATCGCTTTGGGCCAGCATGGGATGATCAAGTAGGCTGACAAACATAGCCGGAACCCCGTATAAGGCTGTGCATCGTTCGGTGTGAATCGTATGCAACACCTTTTCAGGATCAAAGGCTTGATCGGGGTAAACCATCGTTGCCCCATGGGCAATGGCAGCCATATTACCCATGACCATACCAAAACAGTGAAATAGCGGTACAGGGATACAAATTCGATCAGCGGGAGTGAGCTGAAGCTGCTGGCCAATAAAGTAGCCGTTATTGAGAATGTTGTGGTGGCTAAGCGTGACCGGTGCGGCTTCGGTACCAAGCGCACTACTAAATTGAATATTGCAGGGCTGATGGCAATGCAATGTGCGCTGAACGGTGTTTACTTGCTCGGCAGAAACGCGCTGCGCAAGCTGTTTGACAGTGCGTAAATCCCACATGCCAGTCGGGGCATCATCATCGATTTGGATCACATGCCGCAATGATGGTATGGCTTGGGCTTGTAGTTGACCAGCTTGGGTCTGGGCAAGCTCTGGGAGCAACTCTTGCACCATATGAGTGTAGTCGCTGCTTTTGAATTTTGCTTGAAATAATAAGGCCTTGGCTTCAATGGCATTTAGCTGTTGTGCTAGTTCGCTGCTGCGGGCAGAGGGGTTAATATTGACCAGAATAATCCCCGTTTTGGCGCAAGCGAGCTGGGTGATAAGCCACGTGCTGCTGTTTTGTGCCCAAATAGCGAGTCGATCGCCAGTGGTCAGACCCAAAGCAAGCAGCCCTGCTGCCAAGGTTTGGGTGGCTTGGTGCAGTTGTTGCCAATTGAGGCGCAGGCCTTCTGCAGAACTGATGAGCGCATCATGGTTCGCCTGCTTTTGTACGATTTGATCAAAATAATCACCAATGGTTTGATTGGTGAGTGCAACTTGGGTACTGCCGTGTACATAGCTACTGCGACTCATGCGCCTCCTCCTGCTACAAATACTGCGGGTAGTGAATTACTGTTTAGTTATGTTGTATTACAGTAACCCCCCAATGGATGTTGCTACATTGGGGATGAGATCTTTTAATTAGAATATCAATATATTGTGAGTTTGGGTATGGGCTTTTATAAGGGGATAATACTGATCGGGTTATAGCCTGTTGACATTTGTTTTTATTTGAAATCAGTAAAAAAAGACTGGATTTTGTCAGGGGTGACCGCCTCTAGCGTTGCTGGGTTCCACACGGGGTTTTTGTCTTTATCGATGCTCAGGGCACGAACGCCTTCCATAATGTCGCCTCGCTCAAACCAAATACTATCCATATAGAGTTCCATATCGAAACAGTCTTTTAGTGTCATGTGCTTGCCTCGTTGTTGTAATGCTAGAGCCATACACATAGCAATAGGCGAGCGGCTGGCGATGGTGTCTAAGGTTTGTTGTGCCCAGTTTTGGTGCTCAGGACGGGATTCATTTTGTAGCGAAGCAACGATATCAGTGACGGCGTTGTGCTGGAAGTGTTGCTCAATAGCCGCCCAATGGGGGTTAAGCTCAGAATCAGGTTGTGTGGAGGGCTGCTGCAGTAGCAGACGTTGAATGGTTTCAAAAGCGTCTGCCTCCCAGTGGATTTGTTCTAACTCGTGCTGCAGATGGGATAGATGGGAAAGGGGTAGGCAATAGTCTGCTAAACCCACGGTGAGTGCGTCGGTGGCATTTAGCGTATTACCCGTGATGCCCATATATGGCCCAGCCTGATGCGGTAAACGTGATAAAAAATAACTAGCACCTACATCAGGGAAATAGCCGATGGCGACTTCGGGCATACCTAAGCGTGTTTGCTCACTGATTACCCTAAAGTCAGCACCTTGGAGCAGGCCCATTCCGCCGCCTAAAACGAGCTGGTGAGCAATAACTATTACGGGCTTTTTATACGTGTGCAAAGTGTAATCCAGCGCGTATTCTTCTTGAAAAAAAGTGACGTTTAAGGCCGGATCTTTAAGGTGGTTGTGATACATATCACGAATATCACCGCCTGCACAAAACGCTTTTTCGCCGTTGCCGCGTATACATATGGCATAAATATCTGAATCGTGTTGCCAAGCATCGAGCTGCTGTTGCATGGCTCGAATCATCTCGATATTAAGCGCATTAAAAGCTTGGGGGCGATTTAAAATAAGGTAGCCAATATGATTATGAGTATGAGAGAGAATAAGATCGGTAGCCGTCACAGTGTTGTCTCCAGGTAAATAAAACACCTACACCAATGGGGTGGATGGCACCGTGAGTGATATGCACTACTGCCCTGTTGTTACAGGGCAGGAAAAGCAGTGAGGATTAGGAGCGATAGTCCGCGTTAATGCTTACGTAGTCGTGAGAAAAGTCGCACGTGTAAACGGTTTCACTGTGCTCGCCGCGGGCTAAGTCCACACGCACGAGAATCTCGCTTTGCTCCATAACACGTTTGCCATCGGCTTCAAGGTAATCGGGATTGCGCCCCCCGTCAATGGCAACCAGCACATCCCCTAACCATAAGCGGAGTTGACTGACATCCAGATCCGTGACACCGGCATAACCAATTGCTGCTAAAATCCGACCTAGGTTGGGGTCAGAGGCATAAAATGCGGTTTTGACTAGAGGAGAATGAGCAATTGCGTAAGCAATCTTCCGTGCCTCTTCAGAGGTGGCGGCCTTTTCTACGGTAATGGTGATGAATTTAGTGGCGCCCTCGCCGTCGCGCACAATTTTCTGTGCTAAATCGATGGCGGCTTCCTTGAGAGCCTGAAAAACCTGAGCATAGTGCGGGTTGGCTACGCTATCAATATGGATGCCACTTTGACCCGTAGCGGCGATCACAAAAGAGTCATTCGTAGAGGTATCACCGTCGATGGTGATGCGATTAAAGGATTTGTTCGCAATAGCGCGTGTCATTTCTTGGAGTAGGTCAGGCGCAATGCCTACGTCTGTGGCCAAAAACCCAAGCATAGTGGCCATATTCGGGCGAATCATACCCGCCCCTTTACTAATACCTGTAATGGTAATGGTCTGGTCTTCGAGCTGGAGCTGTGTGGAATGGATTTTGGGTTGGGTATCCGTGGTCATAATGCTGTAAGCAGCATTAAACCAATTGTTATCCTGTAGGTCGGCAACCGCGGCGGGTAGGGCACCAAGTAGCTTTTCCATGGGTAAGGGCTCTAAGATCACGCCAGTGGAAAAGGGCAGTACCTGAGAGGGGCGTAGTTGTAAAAGCTCGGCTACGGTTTCGCAGGTTTTACGCGCATCGACTAAACCGGGCTCGCCCGTGCCGGCATTAGCATTACCCGTATTGATGACTAAGGCTTGAGGGTCTTTGTCAGAGGCTAAATGGGCTTCGCAAAGCTGAACAGGTGCGGCTTTAAAGCGATTGGTGGTGAATACGCCAGCAATGGCTGTATTCGGGGCAAACTGAAAAATCGTGATGTCTTTGTTGCCAGCCTTGCGGATACCAGCGGAGGCAATACCAATTTTTACCCCTTTGACCGCATGGATTTCTGATTGGGGCGGAATAACAAGATTAACAGCCATAACACACCTACAAAAGCGTTGATAATAGAGATGAGTCTATATTACCGCGCTTTTAGCTTGTTGATTAGGGGTTAGGCGTTGTGAAAAGATGAGAAAGTATTTTGAGCTCGTTTAGGCTGCTTAACATGCTTTGTACGGTTTGATCAGAAAGTTGTCCAAAGAGATCACAGACCCATTCATTGTGAGCAGCATTGATTTCTGCCAGGTGTACGCGCCCCTTTGCGGTGAGCTTAAGCAGGGAGCTACGACGGTCTTGTGGTAGTTTTACGCGCTGTACATAGCCATCTTTGACGAGCTGATCGGTAATGCCAGTGATGTTGCCATTGGTGACCATCATATGACGCGACAAATCGCTCATCTTGATGCCCTTAGGAAATTTCTCTAAGTGTGCCATCAAGTCATAGCGGGGTAGGGTCGTATTGAATTCTTTGCGCAAACGGCTACGAATTTCATTTTCAATCAAGCGATTGCAGCTTTGGAAACGTAGCCAAGTCCGTAAATGGTCGCAAGCGGTAGGATTTAAACGACTTTCAAGGTCAGGAAGCTCGGTAAGAGTGGTTTCGGCTGGAATGTCATTAATCATCATTATTATACCCCCCCAATATGTCATACCATTTTTAAATTGAACACGGTATTGATTCTATGGGGGGCAAAAGGATTATGCCTTGCGAATAATCAAGAGAGAATCAAAGAGTTAGTCTTTAATCTGCTTGAAAACTTTAGCGGCGGCATCGAGCGTGGCTTGAATCGCCTCGTCGGTATGAGCGCCGGAGGTAAACGAGGCCTCAAAGGCCGAGGGTGCCCAATACACACCCTCGTCGAGCATGGCGTGAAAGAATTGGTTAAATTTTGTGGTGTTGCTGGCAGAGACTTCGGCAAAAGAGGTAGGTATGGTTTCGCTGAAATACAAGCCAAGCATGCCGCCGACGGAGTCAGTACAAAAAGTGATGCCTTCGGCTTTGGCTGCGGCCTCTAGGCCTTGTGCTAATTTTTGGGTTTGTGCAGCAAGCTGTTGATAAAACGCCTCGTTATCTAGCAGTTTTAAGGTAGCGAGACCAGCCGCTACCGCCACGGGGTTACCGGATAGCGTACCGGCTTGATAAACGCCGCCCAACGGGGCAATGGTATCCATAATATCGGCTCGGCCACCAAAAGCACCGACAGGCATACCGCCGCCAATCACTTTAGCGAGGGTGGTCATATCCGGTTTAATGCCGGTTAGGCCTTGTACACCTTGTGGCCCTGCCCTAAAGCCGGTCATGACCTCGTCAAAAATTAAAACGGACTGGTGTTCGGTACAGAGCTCGCGCAGGGTTTCTAAAAAACCGGCGACGGGTTTGATTAGGTTCATGTTACCGGCTACTGGCTCAACAATGACGCAGGCAATATCTGAACCATGCTCTGCAAATGCGGCTTTAACGGCTTCGATGTTGTTGTAGTCTAGAACTAGGGTATGACGAATAAAATCCTCGGGTACACCTGCCGAGGTGGGATTGCCAAAAGTTAGCAGGCCTGATCCGGCTTTTACCAACAAGCTGTCCGCGTGACCGTGGTAGCAGCCTTCAAATTTAATGATTTTGTTGCGACCGGTATAACCGCGTGCTAAACGAATTGCACTCATGGTGGCTTCGGTGCCAGAGCTAACCAAACGAACTTTTTCAATAGAGGGCAAGCGCTGGCAGATGAGTTCGGCCAGTTCCACTTCGCCTGCTGTGGGCGCACCAAAGGACAAGCCATTGGCAGCCGCTGTTTGTACGGCTTTTACCACGTCAGGATGGGCATGACCCAAAATGGCTGGCCCCCAAGAGCCAACATAGTCAATGTATTGTTTGCCTTCGGCATCCCACACATAAGCACCTTGGGCGCGGGCAATGAAGCGTGGTGTGCCACCCACGGAGCCAAAAGCGCGCACGGGCGAGTTCACTCCGCCTGGAATATGCTGGCAAGCACGATCAAAAAGTTCTTTATTGGTAGACATAAAAAATCCTGTTAATTACATTTGAAAAAGGCGGCTAAAGGCACGGGCTTCGGTGTAGATGTCTTCGGCTTCAAATAGACTGCTGATAACTGCAATGCTATCTACACCGGCCTCGATTAAAGGCGCGGCATTGGTTGAGGTAATCCCACCAATTGCCACTACCGCAGCACGTTCATTTTGTGCAAAGCGCTCGCAAAGCGCTCGCCCCTGTTGTAAGACGGTGAGCGTGGCACGTGGGGCGTTAGGTTTAACCTGCGAGGGGTACACCGCACCAAATGCTACATAGTCGACACCGATTTGCAAGGCTTGTTCGGCAAGGTCAAGACGGTCATAGCAGGAGCTACCCAGCCATTGCTGGGGAGCGAGCCCGGCTCGGGCATGACGCAGCTCACCGTCCTCGCGGCCTAAATGGGCCCCGGCCACACCGAGCTCGCGAGCGCTTTGCCAGTCGTCATTGATAATGAGCGGCAGTCCCAGTTGTTGACAAAGCGTTTGTACAGCCTGACGCTGTTGGTGGTGTAAGGCCGTTGGAGCGAGCTTACGACGCCATTGCAGCACTTGCATGCCCCCATCATAAGCAGCACGAATCGCGTCCAGTAGGCGCGCAGTATCCTCCCATTCGGGGGTGATACCGTATAAGCCACGTGGAAAGCGTAAGGGTAAAG
>JAAYRP010000036.1 GCA_012518715.1 Alcaligenaceae bacterium
CAAGCATGATAGGCCCTACTAACTCAGGTGCTGCGCTGGCCAACATAAATAAAGCCCAGCCTCCCTGGCAATTACCCACCAAAAAAGGCTTACCACATATGGCAGCCGGATGCCGCTGCGCCACCACCTCAAGGAAATGCTTCTCTGCTTTTAATACATCCGCAATAGTTTGATTGTTTTCCGGATAGGGCGCAAAGGTGACAAAATAACAGGCATGGCCACTAGCTAAAGCAGCTCCTATTTCAGAGTGAATTTTAGAACCTGCCACCCCCGGTCCATGACCCGCTCTAGGGTCAATAATGACAAAAGGACGTTTATTTGGATCGGTAGGGGTCTCTTTTGAGGGCACGATACGCAAAAGCCCATAATTCACAGGACTCGGTAAATCACGCCCATCTACAACTAATTCGTGCTCAAAAATTAAAACGGGTGGGCTATCTTCACTAATGTGCTCAATATATTGATCACTACTTTGTCTTATGACATCCCAAAACAACAACGTCCGCTGTTGTGTGTCTAACATATACTCAAATGCCTGCCGGCCCAATTCACTAAACATTACCAGCTCCCTCACAAAACATATTTCGTAGAAGATGGCGAAAGAATCCGTGAGCCCAAGGCCTAGCTGCAACCTCGTTTTGAGACAAAGCCTAGCCTCACCCAAAAACGCCTAAAATATATTGCACTGCAACACTTACTATAACAGTCCTCTAGCTTTGAATCTAAAGATTGGAATAAATTTGTCTTGGGTGAAACACAGAAAGGACTGATTTAACCAAAAACCGAACGTGTACACCAAATTCCTGTATTATGCCCCCCATAACTCTTACTCCTTGATTGTTTTAACTATTTGTTTTATTTATGCATTCCACTCTCACTACCCGAGACCTGATTGGCTTGGGGTTCATGACCTTTGCGCTATTTCTAGGCGCTGGCAATATTATTTTCCCTCCCCAAGTGGGTCAACTCGCCGGCTTTAATCTCTGGTGGGCCGCTTTGGGCTTTTTATTAACTGGGGTCGGCTTGCCTTTATTAACCGTAGTAGCACTGGCTAAAGTCGGGGGTGGTATGCCGGTATTAACCTCGCCCATCGGTAAGGCGGCTGGTCTTATCTTGGGTATTGCAGTTTATTTAACTATTGGCCCTCTTTTTGCCACACCTCGTACCGCAACGGTTTCCTTTGAAATTGGCATTGTGCCTTTTGTCGGCCACAGCCCCCTAGGTTTAGCTATCTATAGCCTTATCTTCTTTGTGGCGGTAATGCTAATCTCGCTCTATCCAGGCCGTTTACTCGACACCGTAGGCAAGCTAATTACGCCCTTTTTAATTTTAGGACTTATTGCCTTGGCTCTTGCTGCTATTTTTTGGCCAGCTGGCACCGTTACTAGTCCTCAAGGTCTTTATATAGAACAATCTTTTGCACAAGGCTTTACGCAGGGTTACCAAACCATGGATGCGCTTGGTGCTCTGGTTTTTGGGATCGTCATTGTAAATGCCATCAAGGCTCGACAGATCACAGATAGTAAGCTGATTACACGTTATGCTATTTTGGCAGGGGTCATTGCAGCCGTTTGTTTAGCCTTGGTATACCTATCTCTGATTTGGCTAGGTGCGAGTAGCGGCGTCTTAGTGCCTAATGCAACTACCGGCGCCCCCATTTTAAGTGCCTTTGTCAATGACGCCTTTGGCCCTCTAGGTAATGTCATCTTAGCCATCGTTATTACTTTAGCTTGTCTAACCACTGCAATTGGTTTAGTTTCCGCTTGTGGTATGTATTTCAGCAGCTTTTTGCCTATCTCCTATCGTAACGTCATTATCATCATCAGCTTGCTTTGTATGCTAGTGGCAAACCTAGGACTGGAGCAGCTTATTACTATTGCTGTGCCCGTTTTACTTACCATATACCCCATTGCCATTGTCTTGGTGCTGCTCAGCCTAGCCATGTCTTGCTGGAATAAAGCCTCACGCATTTTTATTCCTACTTTAGCTGTAGCGACCATTTTTGGCCTGATTGATGCCGCCCGTGCCATCGGTTTTGACAACTGGATTCCAGAGCAAATGAATGCCTTACCTGGGGCGAATCTCGGTCTAAGCTGGATCGTGCCGGTATTAGTCGTCTTAGTCCTCGCCATCATTTGGGACAAATCTCAAAAACCGCATCAGGCTTAACTTTATAAGCACAAAAAAGCGTACCCACGGGTACGCTTTTTTAGTGACTTCGCTGTAAATTATTTTGTCTTTCGATGTAAATCGAGCTCGATATCATAACTGGGTTCAGGCTTTTTAAACAGATATTCGCCATGACGAATAGAAGCCAATACATCGGCTCGTTGACGTACTGCCTCAAACGGCGTGTGCGCATCGAGCACTAAAAAGTGTGCTGGCTTGCCTACTTCCAGACCATACTGATCTTCGATATTTAAGGTTTTAGCCCCATTAAAGGTAATCAAGTCCAAACACGTATCGAGCTGATCAAAGGACATGGTTTGCGCTAAATGAATACCATTATCCAGAATATTCATTAAATTGCCATTACCAGCCGGATACCACGGGTCATTGATGGAATCCTGCCCAAAACACACATTAATACCACTTTCCCAAAACTCTTTAACCCGGGTCAACCCACGACGTTTGGGGTAAGTGTCTTGACGCCCTTGTAAATAAGCATTTTCTGTAGGTAAAGCAATAAAATTTAAGCCTGATTTTTGGAATAAGCCCATCATACGAAACGCATACGCATTATCGGCTGAACCAAAAGAACAGGTATGACTCGCCGCTGTACGTGTACCGATACCTTCAGACATAGCCAGAGCATTTAATAGCTCGACAAAGCGACTCATGACATCATCGGTTTCATCACAATGCACATCAATTAGCTTGTCATATTTAACAGCGAGTTCTACCGTTTTGTGAATGGAACGCTCGCCTATTTCACGAGCCCACTCAAAATGAGGAATACTACCTACGCAATCCGCCCCCATTTTCAGAGCCTCTTCAACCATCGCTTCACCTTCTTTATAGGCGTACATACCTTCTTGGGGAAAGGCGACGATTTGAATAGTGACATTGTCTTTAAGCTCTTCACGTAATTCGAGCATGGCTTTAAGGCCGGTTAGCTTAGGATCATCAACGTCGATATGAGTGCGAATAAACTGTACCCCTTTGGAAACTTCCTCTTGGATCCCTTTTAAAGCACGCGCCTTAGCATCTTCAAAAGTTTGATGCTTTTTTACTTCGTGCCAACGAGCTATCCCCTCAAACAAAGTACCAGTGTCGTTTTTTGCTCCGGGTGCCCCGCCTGTATAGACATAATCCAAATGTAAATGGGCATCTACATAGGGTGGCACCACCAAGCGTCCTTTTAAATCAATTTCCTCTGGAGCAGTGGGTAAATTGCGTCCAATGGCTCGGATCACACCCTTTTCCACCAGAATTTCGCTGGCCTCATCATTACGATAAATCGTTGCATTCACGTATTTTTTCATCGCACTTTCCTTTTAGTGATGATGTATTAGGAGCTTAAGGTGCGCTTAGCGACATAAGAAATCACAGTAGCTAGCACAAAGCAAATAATAGACAGATACACAATACCCATTACGCCTAGCTGTGGCACATTGATCAAAATGAGCCCTCCAAGCCAAGTGGCTATCATGATGGAAAAATTAAATACACTGGACTGCACAGAGGTAGCCACTGCCTTGGCTTGCTCCACCTGTTTGCTGACGGCTGTTTGATACATCGTAACCAAGGGTCCAAAAGCAATGCCCCATAAGAAAAAGGCCACATGCGACCAACCATTGGTGCTGCCTAAAAACACAAACAACAGCATAGACAGCACACCCAAAAGCAACATAGCTACAATCAAGCCACGTAAGTGCGTATCAATAATCTTGGCCGACAAGACAACGGACAGAACCGAACCCAAACCAAATAGCAACAAGGCTAGACTGATACCGCCCACAAAAGCGATTTTTTCTACTAGGAGGGTAATGTAGGTATAACTGCCATAATGTGCCATAACACTTAAAAAAGTCAGTAACAACACAATCAGTACACCCTTGTTTTGCAGCACTGCGAAGGGTGAATTTTGTTGGCTGCGCTTTTCACCAGGCACATCGGGCAAATATTTCAAAGCAAGAAAACCAATAAGGCTAACCACCACACCGAGTACAATAAACTCGGTGCGCCAGCCCACGTGCGTACCAATAAAAGTCATCAAAGGTAGACCCAAACTGACCCCAAAAGTGTTGCCTGACATAATGATAGTGATCGCTTTGCCATGCATAGACGCTGGTACTAAAGCCGTACCATAAGCAGCAATCATTGGCCACATAATGCCAGCACATATGCCCCCCACTATGCGCATTGCAACAATTAAAGTGTAAGAAGAGCTCAAGCCGACGACAATATTCGACACGGCAAAACCACTTAATAAAACTAATAATAAGGTTTTACGATTGACTGCCAAAGTAAGGCTAATCAGTGGAATCGCACATATCGCCGAGGCCAAGGCATAGACCCCTACCAAAAAACCCACTTGTGAATCTTCGATACCCAAACCTTGAGCCATTTCAGGCAAAATTCCCGATGGCACAAGCTCGGACAAAATGCCCACAAAGGTCACACTGGCCATTAGGCCAAACACAAACCAAGATAGATACGCTTGACCAGAAGGCTGACTACTTGCAGAACTTGACACTACACCTTCTCCAGTAAATAGTTGGCACTTAATATGTCACCAAAGAAACATTAAGTTATATTAACTCTCTTCTTAAGCCCCTGAGATTTGTCAATCACAATGAACATAAACACCTTTCATTTAGGTTAAGTAGCCTGCAGCTACTAGCAGGCTATTTATGATAGCTTGGGTATCTTCGATGACACAGAAGGACTATCCCTAGGACTAAGACGCTGGCTTCTTTACCATTTTTGAGTTGTTAGCTGATGAAAAAATGGAGTTTAATAG
>JAAYRP010000240.1 GCA_012518715.1 Alcaligenaceae bacterium
ATTCAAAAAAAACCAGATGCGGTGTTAGGTTTGGCAACGGGTAGCACGATGGAACCCATTTACGAGCAGTTTTGTCGTCAAGTGGCGAAGCAGGATGTGAATGTGTCGGCATTGACGACGTTTAATTTAGATGAGTACATAGGGCTTGGGGCCGATCACCCGCAAAGCTATCACTATTATATGCGTCAGTATTTGTTTAATCGTTTGGCTTTTGCTCAGCACCGTACTTTTTTACCCGATGGTTTGTGTGGTGACTTACAAGAGCAATGTGAGCGCTACTCGCGTCTTATTCTCGAGGCGGGTGGTATTGATTTGCAACTACTGGGGATTGGTTCGAATGGGCATATTGGCTTTAATGAGCCAGGCACGCCTTTTGCTAGTCGTACGCATGTGGTGGCGCTTTCGGAGCAAACCCGTATAGACAATGGTCGTTTTTTTGACTCGATGGATGAAGTTCCCACGCAAGCAATTACGCTAGGGTTGCAAGATATTTTTGAGGCAAAAGAAATTGTATTGATAGCCACGGGCACGAATAAAGCCCAAATTATGGCAGATCTTTATCATAGCCCTGTTGATGAGGCAGTGCCGGCATCCATCGTAAAAGCGCATCCGCATGCCATGATTATTGTGGATGAAGCCGCTGCCGCATTGCTGCCAGCTGGAGCATGTAAGCCTTTGCTGCAGCTAGCTTAGCCTTTAATGATCGTAAAAGTAGACCAAGTCCCAACGCCTCAGTAAGAGGGTTGGGGCATGAGCTTAGAGTGTAATCTGCGTACCAAGCAGGACTAGAAACTGTTGAAGCCACGCGGGGTGAGCTGGCCAAGCGGGGGCGGTAACTAGATTGCCATCGGTGACGGCTTGATCAACGTTAATATCAGCATATTGTCCACCGGCTAGTTCGACATCCGGTTGGCATGCAGGATAGGCGGAGCAAGTACGCCCCTTGAGCACATCGGCGGCGGCAAGCAGTTGTGCTGCGTGGCAAACAGCAGCTACCGGCTTATCTGTTTTGAAAAAATGTTGAATCATGTGGATGACGTCTTGGTTTAAGCGTAAAAATTCGGGACCGCGCCCACCGGGTAGTACCAAGGCATCGTAATCTTCCACCTGAATATCATCAAAGGTGGCTGTTAAGGTAAAAAAGTGCCCGCGTTTTTCTGAGTACGTTTGCTCCCCCTCAAAATCATGAATAGCGGTAATAATTTTATCGCCGCTTTTTTTGCCGGGACTGACGGCATCGACCTCATGACCTACAGCCAGTAGGGTTTGGTAGGGCACCATGGTTTCATAGTCTTCGCAATAATCCCCGCAAATCATTAAAATTTTAGCCATGCTTGTCTCCTGAAAAAATAAGTGACGTACTACGTGTAGGTGTTGATTCACCATAGCACTCTTTGATGATAAGCCGATGACGTAGTATTAAAAAGTTGTATTTTTTTGCAAATAAGGTAGCAAGAAGGTTCAAGGAGAACAGCTCCTAACCTGCATGGGTTAAGAGCCGTTCGATGGGTATACGTATGCTTAGAAGCCAATGGTCATTTGTGCCCAGTAGCGGCGTCCATCATACACGGCCCCGTAGTCCGAGTACTCCATGCGTTTATCAAAGATGTTGTATACGCCCAAACCAAAACGTGTATTTTTATTA
>JAAYRP010000241.1 GCA_012518715.1 Alcaligenaceae bacterium
CGTGGTCTGCTTGGATGAAAGACAATAAAAAACCAGCAGAAAAAACTTGCGATACACCCATTGATGCAATCCTAGAGTTTGGTATGAAACTAGGGGTACAAGGCACACCAGCGATTTTCTTTGAGGATGGTTCTCGTGCGAATGGCTGGTTGCCTGCGGATCAGCTAAAAGCTCGACTAGCAGACGCAGCTAAAAATTTAGAAAAATAAGTCTTTCAGTTATCGCCGAGGCGTAAATAACTCAGGGAATGGTCGGTGCTACCATATGATTAACTATCTAAAGTAGCACCACCATCGATACGTAGATCGTGCAATGTAATGTGAGCGGCAGCATCGCTTAACAAAAAAAGTACGCCTTGCGCGATATCTTTTGGCGTGGCGATTTTTTGTAACGGTATGCCTAAACGAAAATTTTTCGCATCCCCATTGATAACGGTTTGTTGGCTACTGCCTTGTTGCCACATGGCTTGTTGCATGGGGGTATCGGTTGACCCTGGGGAAACAATATTGACCCGTATCCCCAAAGGCGCTAGTTCTAGCCCTAAACACTTAGCAAACTGAGTAGTCGCCGCTTTAGAGGCGGCATAAGCTCCCATATTGATGCGGGGGGTAGTGGCGGCATTTGAGCTAATAATGACAATAGCGCCCTGTTGACGCGAGCGCATTTGCGCGGCAACCGGCTGACAAAATAAAAAAACGCCTTGAGTATTGACTGCGAACACGTCCTGCCACTGGGCTAAGTTCAGCGTATGTCCATATCCCATCTGCAATATACCGGCCGCACAGATCAACGCATCGATGGTTTTCTGGGCAAGCAAATCCGTTAAAAAGCGTTGCACGGCTGGGGCATCACGTATATCTAAATCCTGACAATAGAGCTGGCTTGGGTATTGTTGCTGTAACGGTGCTAGTGCGGACGTATTTTTATCAACGGCCCATACCGTGTGTTGCTGAGCGAGCAGCTGCGCACAAATTTCTGCGCCAATACCGCTTCCCGCTCCGGTGATTAAAATGGTTTTTTGAATAGCGCTCATGTTTTACTCCTGGATTTGAACTAGTGCCGTGGCGGTATCCAGACTGACACCGCAGCGCTGTGAAACATGGTCAATAGCCATTTGATGTTCGGTCGCACTAAAGTCAGCGGTTGCATCCAAAATAAAAAAAGGCTGAATGTCTCGCATAAACGCATCGAGTGCGGTAGTCATGCAGCCAATATGGGCATAGATGCCGGTAATGATGAGCTGGTCACGCCCTCGTTGAGCGAGCTGCTCTTGGAAATCAGACCGCACAAACGCACTGTAACGCCATTTGGTTAATAGGATATCGTCAGTGGCTGGACGTAGCGCGTCGATAATAGGTTGCTCTGCTTGAAAGTGGGGAGCCGTTACACCCGATCCCCAAAAATCATTTAAAAGCGCGCGGTCTTTAGGGTCTTGATCTTTGGGTTGAGCGGTATAGAAAACGGGAATGCCTGCTTGTTTGCATGCCTGATATAAGGCCTGCGTGTTTTTGATTAGCTCAGGAATAGGCGCCTGATCCATATTGTATTTCTTTAAAAAATAATACTGCATATCATGGATTAATAAGGCTGCCCGCTGTGGTTGTATGGTCCAATTCACGCGATTGGGGCGTGTGCTGTTGGGCATGGGGTAGCTAGGGATAGCGGCAATGGTTTTTTCTGTCATTGGGTAATTCCTTGTTGAATTTGTTCGTCAGGGATCTGTAACGCATTGAGCATAGTGCGTAACTTGTTCCCTGTTTCGATGCGTTCGGCTTGTGCGTCAGAGCCAATCACGATGCCTGCTCCTGCAGAAAGACGTAATTGTTGGTTTTGATAGTGTGCACAACGAATGGCAACCGCCCATTCGCCATCACCCGCCTGATTCATCCAGCCGACTGCTCCTGCAAAAAAGCCGCGGTGTTCAGATTCGATGCTTTCGATAAGATCGCGTGCTAATAAAGTGGGGTGGCCACATACGGCGGGGGTGGGATGCACAGCCAAAGCCAAAGTTAACGCATCTGCATACGGTGATTTGAGTTCACCATGAATTTCTGTAGATAAATGCCACAACGTCGCGGTAGACACCAAGCTAGGGGTTGCCGCGGCCGTTAAGTGATCACAAAAAGGACTTAGGGCTTCTAGAATATTTTCAATAACAATGGCATGCTCATGCCGGTCTTTGGCAGACGCTTGAAGCTGCTGGGCAATGCGTTGGTCTTGTTTTGGGTCTGCTAAGTCGCGCAGAGCGGTACCTGCTAAGGGATTCAGATAAACACGGTTTGCTTGCTTGCGTAGCAGTAGCTCTGGGCTGGCGCCCAAAAAGGTAGCTGGGTCAGTACTGTTGTCTAAAGGAATGGCATAGGTATAACCCTTTGGATTTTTTTGCCACAGGGCATCTAAAAGCGCTGTAC
>JAAYRP010000242.1 GCA_012518715.1 Alcaligenaceae bacterium
TAATTGTGGCACCACTTTCTGGTCACCATGCTACTCTACTACGAGATACAGTACGTAGCATGCTAATAGACCACAACGTTTATATTACTGACTGGATAGATGCACGTATGGTGCCCTTATCCGCTGGTCCATTTCATCTCAATGATTATGTGCGTTATGTGGAGCAGTTTCTTGAGTTTTTAGGTAAGGATGTCCACGTAGTTGCTGTATGCCAACCTACTGTGCCGGTATTAGCGGCAGTATCGCTAATGTCTGCTCGTGATAGCTCTTATATACCCAAGAGCTTAATTTTAATGGGTGGCCCTGTTGACACACGAGAATCTCCTACTCAAGTCAATCGTCTAGCCACCACTAAACCATATAGCTGGTTTGAAAATAACTTAATTCACCGTGTCCCCGCTCGCTATCCAGGCTCAGGTCGTCGTGTTTATCCGGGCTTTTTACAATACATTGGCTTTGTCGCGATGAACCCTGACCGCCATATGTCCTCACACTATGAGTTTTATAATCATTTAGTAAAAGGGCAAGATGATAGCGCCGAGGCTCACCGACGTTTCTATGATGAATATAATGCCGTCCTTGATATGCCGGCAGAATTCTACTTAGACACCATTAAAATCGTCTTCCAAGAGCACGCTCTACCAAAAGGCACCTGGGAGATAGACGGTGAACTGGTAAATCCCGCCGCCATCACAAAAACGGCTCTTTTTACTATCGAAGGGGAGCTTGATGATATATCAGGCCTAAATCAAACCCGCGCAGCACAACATTTATGTGCGAATCTTGCTGAAGACAAAAAACAGCATCATATCGCCTTAGGTAGTGGCCACTACGGGATTTTTTCTGGTCGCCGTTGGCGCAATCAAATTTACCCTTTGGTCAAAGACTTTATTTACCAACACGCCTAAACCATACCAAGGGGGCAACGCCCCCCTTTTTTATTTATGGACAGCTCTGAACTCATTCAACGCATTGATGCCATACTGCCGCAAACACAATGCACTCGTTGCGGCTATGATGCCTGTTTGCCTTACGCCCAAGCTATCGCCTTAGATAATGAAGCCATTAACCGTTGCCCGCCAGGTGGGCCCGAAGGCATTCAGGCATTAGCTCAACTCACCCAGCAGCCCATTCAAGACTTAGATCCTGAATGTGGTAGCTTTACCCAGCCTACGGTTGCTATCATTGACGAAGCACATTGTATTGGATGTACCCTCTGCATTCAGGCCTGTCCTGTAGATGCTATTATCGGTGCCAATAAGCTCATGCACACAGTAATTACCGACCGCTGCACGGGCTGTGATCTTTGCGTTGCTCCTTGCCCCGTAGACTGCATTCATATGGTTCCTACAGAGCGTGCCTGGGATAGCTCCCGCGCACAACAAGCACGTGCTCACTTTCAGCAGCGTCAACAACGCTTACAACAGAAGCATGGCGAAACAATCCAAGTGGCCGCCAAAGTTCTAGCTAACAAACCTAAAATCAGCCCCTTGGCTGAATCAGAAAGCTATAAAAAAGCCACTTTGGCCGATGTGCTTGCCAAAGCCCGTGCACGACGCCAATCTTCTTAATACGGTTTAATCATGAATCGCGAAATCCGTACTGAAATTTTTAAACGCTTTCAAGCAGCTAACCCTCACCCGACCACAGAGCTGGAATATGAAACCACTTTTCAGCTGCTGATCGCGGTGATTCTTTCTGCTCAAGCCACTGATGTATCCGTGAACATCGCTACGCGGCGTTTTTTCCCCACTCACGGCACACCAGAAGGTATTTTAGAATTAGGCTTAGAGGGTCTGACTGAGTGCATTAAAAGTATCGGGCTTTATAAAACCAAAGCAAAAAATGTCATTCGTACCTGTGAAATTTTACTTGAGCACTACAATGGCGAGGTTCCCAATACACGCGAGGAGCTAGAATCGCTACCCGGCGTAGGGCGTAAAACTGCAAACGTGGTTCTTAATACTGCTTTTGGGCAATACGCTATGGCTGTGGACACCCATATTTTTCGTGTTTCTAATCGCACCGGCATAGCCAAAGGCAAAAATGTGCGCGAAGTAGAGGACAAGTTAATGCGATTAGTGCCAAAAGAGTTTTTACTCGATGCACACCACTGGCTTATATTACATGGTCGTTATGTCTGTGTAGCACGCAAACCTAAATGCCCTGAGTGCGGTATAGCAGATCTATGCGAATATAAAGAAAAAACTACGCGCTAACCCCAGCTAAGACAAACCCCCATAGCTGTTTTATTTGTTGCGCTGCATAATGTCGCCATATACAGCCTCTAATCCTTTTTAAGGAAATGGTTATGGGTAAAACCGCGCTAGAAATCCGTGATCTGCACGCTTGGCATCATCAGAACCCTATTATTCAAAATTTAAACTTATGTGCAAAACAAGGGGAGCTTATCGCTTTGGTTTCAAGCTGCAAGCAAAGCCAGCTCTCTTTGTTGGATAGTCTTTTAGGTCATAACCCCAACCGCACAGGCTCTATTCGTATTCATCAAACCGAAGCCATCCATCTGTCTGCTCAGCATGTGCCCCATCTAGGCATGGCACTATCCTCTAAAGAAAATGGGTTGGTTTTTGGGTTAAGTTGCGAAGAAAACCTACTACTTCCCCTAGCCGATCATAGCTTAGGAGGGGGCTTGTCCTTAGCCGAGATCTACGAACTATTTCCCACACTCAAACAGCACAAGGACGCGCCCTGCACGCAACTGAGCCCAGGTGAGCAGCAGTTGCTGGCTTTGGCACGCCTACTGCGCACCGGCGTAGATATTATTGTGCTCCATGACTTGTACCATGATTTTTGCCCTGCCATTCACCCTCTCGCCATGACGCTACTACAACAACTCAAACAACGTGGCTATACCCTCATTTTAAATGAGTCAAATCGCCCCTTTGCAGCTACCGTGGCCGACAAAATGTATTATATTCAAAACGCCACCGCTCAGTTGGCGCAAGTCCATCACCAAACCCCGCCTATTTCAGCGTAAAAAAAGCACGGCGCGCTAGGCACCGTGCTACAACATAACAACGAAAGCCATTTACTCTTGGTCTTTATTACCTAGACCTAGATAACTTTCAATTACGCGAGGGTTGTCACTTAGGTCCGCCGCAGCGCCCTCTAAAATGATTTCCCCTGTTTCTAACACATAACCATAATCGGCTACCTGTAAAGCCGCTCGGGCATTTTGCTCTACCAATAAAATAGACACACCCGTACGACGTAAACGCGCAATAATTAAAAAAATCTCACGCACCACACGCGGGGCCAAGCCTAGGCTGGGCTCATCAAGCATCAAAACCTTAGGTCTGGACATCAACGCACGCCCAACCGCGAGCATTTGACGCTCCCCCCCCGATAAGGTTCCAGCCTGTTGCTGTCGACGCTCTTTTAAGCGTGGAAACAACTCATAAACCTCGTCCATGGTGTCGCGCCAGCCGCTTACACGCTGTCGATACAATCTAAAGCCACCTAATAATAGGTTGTCCTCGACAGACATGCTCGCAAAAAGCTCACGGCTTTCAGGAACCAAGCATAAACCCTCGGCCACACGACGCTCCACCTGCCAGCTACTGACCGAGCGCCGATCATAGA
>JAAYRP010000243.1 GCA_012518715.1 Alcaligenaceae bacterium
CGAGGACTACATGAAGCGCGTGCTATCAAAATTTATTATCACAAGCAGCCTAATCGCGGGTTGTTCCGTGCTAAGCCTAGCTTATGCTGCCGACGCAGCAAAGCCGGACTTACAAAAAGGCGAACAGCTCTACCTAAATGGTAACGTCTCTAAAGGCGTTTTAGCCTGTGTCACCTGTCACGGAGAAGCTGGCAACAGCACCCTAGAGGCCAACCCAAACTTGGCAGCTCAGCCTTTTGAATACTTGGTTAAACAGCTTAATGATTTTCGCCCTAAAAAAGAGGGCGAGCCTGCAGCTCGTTTAGCCGCTGGTGGCGCTCCTGCCGTCATGGCAAGCATTGTGGCAAATATGACCACCGAAGAAATGCGTGATGTCGCGTTTTACCTTAGCCAGCAGCCTTTAGATCCTGAAAAGGCCGCCACAGCAACTAACTTAGATACGTTAGAGCGCGGTCAACAGATTTGGCGTGGTGGTTTACCAGAACGCGGTGTAGCCGCTTGTGCCGCCTGTCACGCACCAAATGGCGCCGGGATCCCCGGTCAATACCCACGCTTAAGCGGTCAGTTCCCTTCTTATATTGCAGAGCAATTACGTTTATTCCGTAGTGGTGACCGCAACAATCAAGTCATGATGCATGATATTTCCGATCGCATGAACGATGCCGATATCGATGCTGTGGCGGATTACGCAGCAGGCCTACGTTAATTCTGCTCTGACTAACGCTTTTTAAAGCTCACCTTGTACGTATAAAACACAAGGTGAGCTTTGCTGTGTTTATGTGTAGGTAATAGTGGGGAACTTATTGCTTACCGTGCGTTCTAATGGGATCAACCCTTCCTCTTACTTTTATCGTTATCTAATTCTGTGACTGTATCTACCACCCAGCGTCGAGCAACTGTTGAAGATGTCATGGAGCTGCTTGGCTCCATGCGGTTCGCTATTAGCCTTTTGGTTTTTATCTGTGTTGCCAGTCTTATCGGCACAGTACTCGCACAAAACCAGCCACTTAATGTTTATATCGATCAGTTTGGTCCTTTTTGGACGGCTTTATTCGATAAATTCACCATTTGGAATGTGTATAACAGCTGGTGGTTTTTAGTCATTATGGGTTTTTTAGTGGTGTCGACCACTTTATGTGTGATTCGGCATACCCCTAAAATGCTCCGAGACGCTAGCACCTTTAGGGAATATGTGCGGGGAACAAGTTTACGAGCATTCCCCCATCGGGTCGAGATCACATCCAGCCACACCCCTCAAGACAACCTAGCGCCGATTCAGCAGTGGCTTAAAGCACATGGCTATGCGTACCGCGTTCGTGATGACGAAGACGGTAGCTACATGGTAGCGGCGAAAAAAGGGGGAGCAAATCGTCTGGGCTACATTTTTGGGCATGTGGCTATTGTGGTGATTTGTATAGGGGGGCTGTTAGATAGTGAGCTACCGATTCGTATTCAAGTATGGTTAGGGGATAAAACCCCCATCACGGAAAACATGTTTATTTCCGAAGTCCCTCCCGCTGGGCGGTTGAGTTTATCTAATCCTAGCTACCGCGCTAATATGCTTTTGCCCGAGGGCGCAAAAACCTCTCATGCTATTGTTAGCTATGGAGAGGGGGTATTGATCCAGCCAGTGCCATTTATTGTGGAGCTAAAGCGTTTTATTATTGATTATTACTCCACCGGAATGCCAAGCAATTTTAAAAGCGAGGTAGAGGTCATTGATGAGGAAAATGGCAAGCGCTTTACTCAGGTGATCGAGGTGAATGAGCCTTTGCGTTATCGTGGGGTAACGATCTATCAATCTGGCTTTGATGATGGTGGTAGTAAATTGGTGCTCAGTGCTTATCCTTTACAAGGGGCAGAATACGAGCCCATTCGCTTAAAAGGAGTGGTTGGTGAAAGCGCACCGGTGATTTATAACCAACAGGGCGATAGCGTAGAGGCAACATTTACAGAACTACGAGTCTTTAACGTAGAGGATCTTACCGATGGTGATCCACAACCTAAAGCGTTGATGGATCATGTGGCTTCAGTAGCGGGTAGTGGTGTTAAGCCCAAAGACGATCACCTAACTAACGTGGGGCCAAGTATCCACTATAGGCTTACGACCAAAGATGGTCAGGCGATGGAATATGTAAACTACATGGCCCCCATGACATTAGACGGGTTTCCGGTGTTCTTGCTTGGTATGCGCCGTAATCAAGCCGATTTTTTCCGTTATGTACGAATTCCTGCCGATGCAAAAAGCTCAATGACAGAGTTTATGCAGTTACGCGCAGCGGCAACCGACACCGCTAAACTGCAATTGGCGGCTCAGCGCTTTGCTATGCGTAGCGGGCAAATGGATGCTGGCTCTTTGATTGAGTTAGCGGCTTTTAAAACCATTGATACCTTTGTACGTAAAGGGTTTAATGGCATTATTGAACCAGTGCCAGAGGCTGAACGCGAGCGTATTTTGGGTTTAACGGTGCCCATGCTCCAGATGACGCTTTTGGAGCTGCGTAATCTGGTGCGCGAAGAGCACGGTTTAGCACCTATTGATTATAGTGGGGATAAAGGCGCTTACGAGGAGCAATGGGTACAGCTCGCTTTACTGGCTTTTGCGAACTTACCCGAATATCCGGCTCCTGTGGTGTTAACGCTAGATAGTTTTGACCAGGTGCAAGCCAGTGTTTTCCAGGTCTCACGTAGCCCTGGTATGTATATTGTGTATACCGGTAGCTTGTTCTTGGTGATCGGTGTGTTTGTGATGATTTATGTGCGTGATCGTCGTATTTGGGTGTGGGTGCGCCCACAGGATACGGGCAGTATTTTGACGGCAGCTATGACATCACAGCGCCGTAATTTAGACTTCCAACAAGAATTCCAACGCTTCCAAACGGCGTTTGAGCGTTTGTCTGCAGATCGAGGTAATCAACATGTCTAATTCCGCTGTTACATCTTCTCCCTCTATGTGGGGTGATGATCCGCGGTCTCCCAGCGGGGACGCGCGAGGGGTGCGCGGTCGTCCAACCATAAGTGATGCCATCTACTTTTTTATATTGGCTCTGGCGGCAGTCTACTGTTTAAAAACCTATCCCGATAGCATGGATTACTACGAGCGCATTATTCTTGTCGCGACTGTGCCAATGCTGGTGTGGATGGGTTGGCTCTGGCGGCCACTGCGCACCATGACGATTGTGATCTCGTTGGTGGCGTTATTTGCTATTTGGCTTTATAGCCCTGATGGAAACTTAGCCAATGGCGATATCAATCGCGCTGAAACCGTCTTTTTTCTGAAATACCTGATTTCTTCCCAATCCGCTATTTTGTGGATGTGTGCATTATTTGTATTAGCTACGGTAATGTACTGGATAGGGATGGCAAGCCCGACTGCGGCTTGGATTGGCTCTGGGCTGACATGGGCAGCAGTGTACGCAGGCTCGATTGGGTTATTGGTACGTTGGCGTGAAGGGCACTTATTAGGCCCTGATATTGGTCATATTCCTGTGAGCAATTTATACGAGGTTTTTGTCCTCTTTGCGCTCATGACCGCTTTATTTTACTTGTACTATGAACGCCGTTATGCCACCCGTGCTTTAGGCGGTTTTGTCTTGCTGGTGGTGTCCTCCGTCGTGGTGTTTTTGTTGTGGTATTCCTTTACTCGCGATGCCCATCAAATTCAGCCCTTAGTGCCAGCACTGAAAAGCTGGTGGATGAAAATCCACGTGCCAGCTAACTTTATTGGTTATGGTACGTTTGCGCTATCTGCGATGGTGGGTTTTGCCTATTTAATCAAAGAAAATGGTGAGACCACTTCCTGGGCGAAACTATCTCCCGTATTTATTTTAGGGGTGCTGCTTTGTGCGGAGCCGTTAATTTTTAGCTCGGGTAAGTTTTCAGCCACATGGATGCTGTATTTTGGTATTAGTGCCATCATTGTTGGTTTAATTATGGCATTCCGCCGTCCTATTGCACAGCGCTTACCTGATTTGGAAATCCTCGATGACATTATGTATCGGGCGATTGCAGTGGGCTTTGCTTTCTTTACGATTGCCACGATTTTAGGTGCTTTATGGGCAGCTGATGCCTGGGGAACTTATTGGCAGTGGGACCCTAAAGAAACATGGGCCTTAATCGTTTGGTTAAACTACGCCGCTTGGTTGCATATGCGCTTCATGAAGGGCCTACGAGGTACATTTAGCGCCTATTGGGCATTGGTAGGCTTGCTTGTGACGAGTTTTGCCTTCCTCGGTGTAAATATGTTCTTATCGGGTTTGCATTCTTACGGTGAGCTGTAAGCTAGACTTTGCTTTGTAGACTCTAGTCCTGCTTTTGGGGCGGGCTAGAGTCTTATTGGTGGTAGTGGTTGCGGATGAATTGTAAAACATCTGGCTGCTTAATTAGGCCGCTTATGTTTTGTGCTTGTAAGATATCTTTTGGACAGCAAGCGGCGGAAACCACATAGCCTTGTACATAATCCACCCCCATCTCTTTGAGTAGGGCTAAGGTCTCTACGTCTTCTACCCACTCGGCCACGCATTTCATACCCAGATTACGCGCCAGTTCAACGATAGTACGCACAATAGCAATGTTGCTCTCCGAATATTGCATATCTTTGATTAATGAGCCGTCAATTTTAATACCATGGGCAGGGAGCTCTCGCAGGTAAGAAAATGACGTGTAACCCGCTCCAAAATCGTCCAAAGCAATACGCACACCCTTTTGCTGCAGGCTAACCATAAAATCGCGGGTACGTGTTAGGTCTTGCAAAGCCACACCTTCTGTGATTTCTACACATAATCGATGCAGCAGGTGTTCGTATTTTTCTAGTATTTTAAATAGATCATCAATAAATTTATCATTATTTAATGATGAACCACTCAAGTTAATATTAATCAGTTGGACAGAGGTGAGCTGATCTTGATGCTCATGCAGCCACTGTAATGCTGTATTAAACACCCACTTGTCGATAATTTGGATGGTTCCGTTTTCTTCGGCAATGGGAATAAAAGTATGTAGCGGAATTAGTTCTCCGTTGGTTCGCTGTACGCGTAGGAGCACTTCTAGGTTAAAGCTACCAAGTGGATCTTTAAGGTTAAGTAAGGGTTGCATTTGTAAAAATAACCCGCGACTTCCTCCATTTTCTAAGTTTTCAAAAAGTTCTAGCTCTTCGGTGCTATTTTTCATTTCTTGCGAGTTATGCTCATAAAGGATAAATCCCTTATTTTGACGACGTGCGGCCATGCAGGCACTTTGCGCTGTGCGTAATGCTGCTTTTTCATCCATACCCTCTCCCAGTTCAATGAGACCTAAATGCACATGAAGCTGATAATCACGATAAGAGGTTTTTATTACGTTTTGATTGAGCGAGTCGGTAATGATTGAGGCGATTTTTTTAGCCTTATCTAGTGACATATTCGCTAATAAAAAAACAAAATCATCGCTCCCCATACGCCCAAAAGTATGTCGTTCAGGCAACAACTCTAAAATACGTTGGCTGACTTCTTGTAATAGGGCATCGCCGGCTTCGTGTCCATAAGTGCGGTTAACATGATTAACCTGGTTGAGATCTAAATAGGCCAAAAAGCAAGGTTGGTGATGGCTTAAATTCTGCATGGTGTATTGCAGCGCTTTTTCTAAGCCACGTTGGTTAAGTATGTGCGTTACCGGGTCATTATCAGCGAGCGCCTTAAAGCGATTTAAAGTATTAATATAAGGAGTGATGTCCTGAAGGGTAATCACATAGCCATCGGGTGCTTGATGAGCATAGAGGGCAAATAAAGGGTTTTGTGATAGTAAGCGTACCGAGGGCAGAAACTGTAGTTCTGTGTATTTTCCGGATTGCGTGCGCTGAACAATATGCATCCAAGCTTGTTTATGAAATAGCCCTTCCCACGTTGCCGGGATGCTTTGTTGGTGTTTTGAACATAAGCGTTTAAAGGCGCAGTTTACTTGTAATATATTACCATTTCTATCAATTTTGATAACACTAAAAGGGCTGTTTTGGTAATTGGAGCGCAGTTCAAAATAGCTAGTGAGCAAATGCTTAAGATAATGAGCAATCCCAAAAGCCACCATACTATTCGCTAATACGAGAAAAATAAAGGCATCAAAATAATCTAGTAACCTTGCTGAGGGCGTGACCAAATGGATAGCGTAAGAAAGCAGGCCACTACAAAAGAGACTAAGTAAGACAATTTGCCAAATTTGTAGTGTGTTTTTTTCTTGATTTAGATGTTGTAGGGTAATCGTTAAGCCTAAAAGGAGTCCGATAGGTATAGAAAATGACAATAAATTATGAAAAAAACTCGGATAGGGTATGAGGCTTAAAACAAAAACAGTCAGACAAAACGGAGTAAGGAATGAGTGGAGGCGCTGCTGGGAGTAAGGGTACCCCAAGCTGAAGTGTAATAATTGTAGGCTTATGACAAAGTACATCCCGACGGCTACTTGGTGTAAGTAGGGGACTAGATTAGCGGGTAATTCATGTTGAAACCAAAAATTTTGAGAGCCGATAAAATAAGAGCCTAGCCATAAATTACAGGCCATCCATGCCGCAGTCATTAAGAAAAAGCGATTTTTTTTATAAAAAGCAATTAGGGTACAAAAGCTGATAAAGCCGATTAAGGCGCCTTCTAGCATCAAATAATGATGCAGCGTAGCCATAGATTGAAATGCTTGGGCTTGGGCAAGATGATCAGGCTCAAGAAAGAGTACGCACAATAAAGTTAGGGCAGCAATAAGCCCTGGGAAATAGACAGAGGCTAATTGGTGGCTGATGGCAGCAAATCGCCAACGTCTTATCGAAACTAACGATAACGCTTTTCTAGTCATTATTTATGTGGCGGCAGCGCTCACACCCTATGAACAACAAACAAATAATGCAACAAACTGTATGTTACTGTTCTTATTTACGCTTAAAAGCGTCATTTCTTTATAGACAATAAGATAGCCCTTTTCAGGGCTATTCTTGCTTTTCTCTAGTCGATAAGACGTTCGCTATCAAATAAGCTTTCTAGACTTTCTCGGGGGCGAACGAGGTGTACGGATTGGTCATCTACGATGACTTCTGCAGCACGGGGGCGTGTGTTGTATTGACTAGACATCGTAAAAGCATACGCTCCGGCAGACATGATAGCGAGCAAATCGCCTTGGGCTAGGTGTAAAGCGCGATCTTTAGCTAACCAGTCGCCGCTTTCACAGATGGGTCCCACAATGTCATAAGCGGGGGCAGGCGTAGAGCCAATGCGTGGGCGCACTGGCTCTACATCGTGCCAGGCGTCATAGAGAGTAGGACGAATTAAATCATTCATCGCCGCATCAACGATTGCAAAATGCTTGTCTTGATTGGTTTTTACGTATTCAACCCGTGTGAGCAATACGCCGGCATTACCCACCATGGAGCGCCCGGGCTCCAGCACGAGCTGCAAATGCCCTAGATCTGCAGCGTCCAGCGCTTTGAAGACCGCACTTAATAGTTCAGTAGGTGTGGCAGGGGTTTCGTCGGTATAGCGGATCCCTAAGCCACCACCAATATCTAAATGGCTAAGGGTAATGCCTTGGGCTTGTAACTGTTTGATCAGGTTAATGAGCTTATTGAGAGCATCTAAATAGGGGCTAATCTCAGTGATTTGTGAGCCAATATGGCAGTCGACGCCGACGATTTGCAAGTGGGGCATAGACTGGGCGCGAGCATAAATAGCCGGGGCTTCGTTGATATCCACACCAAATTTATTGTCTTTAAGCCCAGTAGAAATGTAGGGGTGGGTTTTTGCGTCCACATCGGGATTAACTCGTAGGGAAATAGGTGCTTTTACGCCTTTTTCACCAGCGATTTGGTTAATACGCTCTAATTCGGCTTCAGATTCGACATTAAAGCATTTAATACCCGCGTCCAAAGCGGCTTCGATTTCCCAACGTTGTTTGCCAACGCCGGAGAAGACGACTTTAGCTGGGTCACCTTTGGCGGCGATGACGCGCGCGAGTTCCCCGCCTGAAACAATATCAAAGCCTGTACCCAAGCGAGCAAATTCATTTAAGATAGCCAGATTTGAGTTTGCTTTCATACCGTAGCACACCAGCACATCGCGCCCTTGTGCGGCGACATGATAGCTATGCCATGCGTCATGCAGGGCCTGGCGTGAATACACGTATAAAGGTGTACCGAAATCATGCGCTAATTGCTCTAAAGAGACATTTTCAGCATGCAAGGTGTCATCTTTAAGTTGAAAGTGCTTTGCTACGGTCATAATTAAGTCAAAGTAAAAATTAAGCACGCGCGGCTGCTTGAGCAAACTCAGGCAAAGTCAAAGGACCTTTGTATCCGCATCCAGTCATAGCCACTATCATAGCGATAAATAGCAAAGTACGCAGGGGTTTCAGTACGGTTTTCATGGATTAAAAAGGAATCAATCCTGGTGTGGTAAGGGGGTCAAGAGCATCGCCAGGGCGCTCAAGCTGCTCTAAAAGTCGGCCAATACCGTCTTCGTTGTCTTCAGCCCCTTCTTCGATATAAAGAGTATCATCCAAAACTGAGGGCAGACCTACACGCAAGATGGCTTTGCCAGGAGGGAACTCGTCAAAGTAGAAATTACCATCGATTTGTTTTAGACCAGAGGGGACAGGTCCAAGCGGCTTTTGGGGAACGTCTTTGAGTGCGGTTTTCATGTAGTCAATCCAAACCGGCATGGCTAAGCCACCACCGGTTTCACTGGCTCCTAAAGAACGAGGCTGATCAAAGCCTAGCCAAGCAATGCCAACGATATCTGGTGTATAGCCGGCAAACCATGCATCATGAGAGTTATTGGTTGTGCCCGTTTTGCCACCAATATCATTGCGTTTAAGGGTAGCTGAAGCACGAGAGCCAGTGCCAGAAGTAGCCACACCGCGTAGCATATGGTTCATGACATAAGCCGTTCTTGGGTCGATAGCGCGGGCATTACTATCGCCTGCCACCACGGGCTTTGCGCGCATGATGACCTTGCCGCTACCATCTGTAATATGATCAATCAGATATGGTTGGACGCGATAGCCATTATTAGCAAACACGCTGTAGGCAGTAGCGAGTTGTAGAGGGGTCACACTGCCTGCACCCAAAGCAAGGGGTAATACAGCGGGTTGACGGGCACGATCAAAACCAAAACGCACAATATAGTCTTGGACGTATTTAGGCCCAACGGCTTGCATGATACGGATAGACACCATGTTTTTAGACTTATAGAGTCCATTGCGCATGGTGAGCATGTTTTCATAGCGACCACCATAGTTTTTTGGATTCCATGGCTTTGAGCCGGTTTGGGCAGACGTTAGGCTAAAAGGTTGGTCCGAAATCAAGGTTTCGGGGGTGAGCCCTTTTTCTAGCGAAGCGGCATAAATAAAAGGTTTAAAGGCGGAACCGGGCTGGCGCCATGCTTGGGTGACACGGTTAAATTTACCATCAGAGAAATGAAATCCACCGACCATGGCTTGAATCGCACCGTCTTGGGGGCGCATCGAGACAAAGGCGGCTTGAACGGCAGGCATATTGATGACTTCCCAGTAGTCACCATTGTTGAATAAATACACCACTGCACCACGATCAATGCGTTCTTTGTCATTGGCGTTTTTGGTTAAGCCCCGCGCCACAATGCTTAGAGCCCGTTTATTGTCAACGGTAATAATATTGTCAGCGGTGCGGGCGACGGTGATTTGTGTTGGGCTGGCCGATAGCACTACCCCTACTAATAAGTCACCTGCATCAGGGTGTTCGCGTTGGACTTTTGCCAAAATGTCACTAAAGGCTTCGGTGTCTTGTTCGATATTAGCGGGTAAGTTGACGCGGGCCTCAGGGCCGGGGTAGCGAGCACGGCGAGTGTATTGCAGCACGGCATCGCGTACGCTGCGGTAAGCAGCTTCTTGTTGTTTCGAGTCAATGGTGGTGTAAACATTGAAGCCTCGTGAATAAATACCATCTTTATACACACCATATAGTAACTGGCGTGCTAGCTCTGCTGCATATTCCCCATGAATGGCATAACCACCAGCGGGCATGCCTTCGGCGGTGCGGATCTCAATAGCTTGATCTAGGGCGGCTTGATGCTCATCTTGTGTGATGTAGCCTAAGTTCAACATGCGGCGTAGGACGACCACCTGTTGGCGTTTCGCCTCGTTATAGTTGGCAATGGGGTTGTAGCGCGAGGGGGCACGCGGAATACCGGCGAGCATAGCGGCTTCGGCTAACGTGATTTCAGTTAAGGGTTTTCCAAAATAAGCTCGCGATGCTGCCGCAAAGCCATAGGAGCGGTGTCCTAAAAAAATCTGATTCATGTAGAGCTCTAAAATTTGGTCTTTGCTCAACATGGATTCAATTTTAAAGGTCAGTAATAGCTCATAAAATTTACGTGTATAGGTTTTTTCTGAGGAAAGGTAAAAGTTACGAGCGACCTGCATGGTGATCGTACTGGCTCCTTGTGATTTAGCACCTGATGCTAAGTTTGCCAGTACCGCACGACCGATACCTTTCAGGTCTACCCCACTATGTTGATAAAAGCGATCGTCCTCTGCTGCTAGGATGGCGGATTTCATTACGTCCGGGATTTCGTCCAAGCGCATGACATTGCGCCGCTCCTCGCCAAATTCACCGATGAGGACTTTGTCCGCCGTATAAATACGCAATGGCACACGTGGTTTATAGTCGGTCATTGCGCTAAGATCAGGAAGGTTTGGCCATGCTAAAGCCAACGCCAAAGCCACAACTAATGCTCCACATGCCGCAAGACCTGTGAAGAAAATGGCAGTCTTAAGAATAAGACGGATCAGCCACGAACCGGAGGCGGGCGCAGTAGTATGAGTAGATGAATCAGTAGAGCTCATTGTGGGCAAATAGTGGTTATCTTTTAGAGATAAATAGGTGGGTTTTTATAAGTAAATAAATACTCGATAAAGCTGAAATCAATAGGCAGCTAATGCGATAATACACAAATGACAGATTTTTTATCCGCAGACCTCATGCAAAATGAAATTTTAACACCTCTTAGTCCAGCTGATTTACAGCGATTGTTACAACCAGGCCATCAGTCTATTTTTTTAATAGGTATGATGGGAGCTGGAAAAACCACGTTAGGACGCCAGTTAGCTCGCCATCTGAAACGTGAGTTTTATGATTTAGATCACGAGCTAGAAGCGCGCTGCGGAGTGCCTGTTGCTACGATCTTCGACATTGAGGGCGAAGCCGGTTTTAGACGACGTGAAACCCTGGAGCTGGACATTTGTTCGCGTCGCCCTGAAATAGTCTTAGCCACAGGGGGTGGCGCCATTTTGGCCGAGGCCAATCGACACATGCTCAAAGAGCGGGGTACGGTTGTTTATTTACGCGCTAATATTAATGAATTATATCGGCGACTGGAGCGGGATAAAACCCGCCCTTTATTACAAACTGCAAACCCGCAAGAGCGTATTGCGTCTTTGTTAGCAGAGCGTGAGCCGATTTATGAACAATTAGCAGACGTGGTGTTTGAAACGGGGTCTGCACCGGTGCATTTAGCGGCCAAACAATTACTAGATGTCTTAAAAGAGCAAGAGGTCATTTCATGAGTGTAGTACAAGTCAACACCCCAGGTGGCAACTATCCCATACATGTTGCATCCGGGCGTTTAACTCAGCTGGCACAATCTATCCCCGCTGACGCTACCACTATTGCGCTGATTTCTAATCCTACCGTTTTTGCGCTGTATGGTGAAACTGTATTAAATGCACTACAGTCCACAGAAAAAAAAGTCGTGCAAGTGCTTATCCCTGATGGGGAGCAGTATAAAAATAGCCAAACATTGGATCAGATTTTTGATGCTTTGTTACAAAACCGATTGGATAGAAAAGCGGTTATTGTCGCGTTAGGTGGGGGCGTAGTTGGGGACATTAGTGGTTTTGCGGCGGCTTGTTTTATGCGAGGCATTCGTTTTGTGCAGGTGCCGACTACGTTGTTGTCCCAAGTAGATTCATCGGTAGGGGGAAAAACCGCGATTAACCACCCCTTAGGTAAAAATATGATAGGGGCGTTTTACCAGCCAATCGCCGTAGAAATTGATATTGACGTATTAAGTACGCTCGGACAAAGAGAAATCGCAGCTGGGCTGGCCGAGGTCATTAAATACGGCATGATCACGGATGCCGAATTTTTACATTGGTGTGTGGAAAATGCCGCGGCGCTTACCGCATTGCAGCCTGATGTGGTGCAGTATGCTGTACAGCGCTCGTGTGAGCTTAAGGCCTATGTGGTGTCACAAGATGAGCGCGAGTCTGGTCTGCGCGCCATATTAAACTTTGGTCATACTTTTGGTCATGCCATTGAAGCGGGGCTGGGTTATGGTGAATGGTTGCATGGCGAGGCCGTGGGCTGCGGCATGGTAATGGCTGCTGCCTTATCCGCCGAGGTCTGTGGCTTGGCGCCAGAGTATGTGCAGTTAGTCAAAGATCTCGTTGCTGCTATCGGTTGTCCTACCCAGCCTCCACAGTGGGAAGCAGATAAATGGATTGATCTGATGGGGTTAGATAAAAAAGCCGAGGGCGGTCAGCTGCGCTTTGTTTTATTACCTGAGCTAGGCAAAAGTGTGGTGCAAGCCGTAGATGTAACTACGGTGAAAAAAGTCTTAGCTCAATTTTAGGAGTGATGATGTTAGCCGCGTATGCATGTAATCCTGAGCAGTCCCAAGGTCGTCTTTATCCTGAACCCCCACCCAGTGGGCGTAACGCTTTTCAGCGTGATAAAGACCGAATCATTCATTGCAATGCGTTTAGGCGCTTGGAATACAAAACCCAGGTGTTTGTGAACCACGAGGGGGATTTATTTCGGACGCGGCTAACACACAGCATCGAGGTCGCACAAATAGCCCGAGCCATTGCGCGCCGCTTAGGTCTACACGAGGACTTGATCGAAGCCATCGCCCTAGCGCATGATTTAGGGCATACGCCTTTTGGGCATGCCGGACAAGAGGAGCTGAACCTGTGTATGCGTGAGCTAGCACCTGAAGCCGGTGGTTTTGAGCATAACTTACAAAGCTTGCGTATTGTGGACCATATCGAAGAGCGTTATGCGCAATTTAATGGCCTAAACCTATGCTTTGAGACGCGCGAGGGGATTTTAAAACACTGTAACCGGCGTCATGCTGAGCGCCTTGGAGAGGTAGGTTTGCGCTTTTTAAATGGCACGCAACCCTCTTTAGAGGCTCAGGTAGCCAACCTGGCCGATGAGATTGCGTATAACAACCATGATATTGATGATGGGCTACGCTCGGGGCTCATTACCCTAGAGCAGCTCTTAGAGGTGCAGGTTTTTGCTGAGCATCACGAGCTGGTATTGCAGCAATACCCACAGTTGCAGGCACCCACTATGCGTAAGCGCCTGATTGCTGAGATTATTCGGCGTATGATTCATACCTTTGTGGTGGACTTATCAGAAACTACCTTGGCCAATCTAGCGCAACATCAGCCCCAGTCGGTGGACGAGGTGCGACAATGCCCGCGTTTAGCCGCATTTAGCCCCGATATGCGAGCTCAAGCTGATGAGCTTAAGCGTTTTTTGCGCCAAAACTTGTATTATCACGATCGGGTTTTACGCATGACCCACAAGGCACGGCGTATTGTGCGAGATTTGTTTGAGGCCTTTATTGCTGAACCAGGGCTTTTGGCAGCTGAGCATCGACGCGAGGATTTTAACGAGCAAGCACGAGCCATAGCGGACTATGTGGCGGGCATGACAGACCGCTTTGCTATTAAAGAACATCGGGATTTGTTCGTGATGTAAAGCGTTAATAGGTGTATGGGTAGCTTGTGCCCGTGTGTTTAGTCACATGCCAGCAGAGGCTGTAAGTAACGGCCAGTGTAGCTTTGGTCGCAGCGGGCAACCGTATCAGGGGTGCCCTCTACAACGATGTGTCCGCCCCCATCGCCCCCCTCTGGACCAATATCAATAATCCAGTCAGCGGTTTTGATGACATCTAGGTTGTGTTCGATCACGACCACTGTATTGCCGGCATCGACCAGTTGATTCAGTACATCAAGTAAAAGCGCAATATCCTGAAAATGTAGTCCTGTGGTGGGCTCATCTAAAATATATAGTGTATTGCCGGTACTACGTTTAGAGAGTTCTAAAGCGAGCTTAACCCGCTGTGCTTCCCCCCCAGACAGGGTGGTAGCGCTTTGACCCAGCCGTAGATAAGACAAACCGACATCCATCAAGGTTTGGAGCTTGCGCGCAATCGTGGGGACCGCCTCAAAGTAGGTCATGGCCTGGGCTACGGTTAGATCCAATACCTCGCTGATATTTTTGCCACGATAATGAATTTCTAGGGTTTCACGGTTATAGCGCGCACCATGACACACATCACAAGGCACGTAGACATCAGGTAAAAAGTGCATTTCAACTTTTACCACGCCGTCACCCTGGCACGCTTCGCAACGCCCCCCTTTCACATTAAAAGAAAAGCGACCGGCATCATAGCCGCGTACACGAGCTTCGGGCACACCAGCAAAGAGCTCTCTAATAGGCGTAAACAGGCCCGTGTAGGTTGCGGGATTGCTTCGTGGTGTACGGCCAATGGGACTTTGATCTACGGTGATGATTTTATCTACATGCTCAAGACCGGTTAGGCGCTCATAGGGAGCGGGCTCGCTTTGGGCGCGGTGTAAGGCTTTAGCCACCGCTTTGGCGAGCGTGTGATTGATTAAGGTAGATTTGCCGGATCCGGAAACCCCCGTAATGCAGATAAAACGCTGCAAGGGTAAGTGTAAATCCACCTGTTTTAAGTTGTTGCCGTGTGCTCCCCATAGACTTAAGCGCGGTAGATCAGGGGTGACGGGGCGCGTATGACTGGCTTGGATTTTTTTAGCGCCACTTAGGTACTGACCAGTCATCGAGTTTGGGTCGTTCATTATTTCAGCTGGCGTGCCCTGAGCAATAATTTCCCCGCCAAGCTCCCCAGCACCTGGCCCCATATCGACCAAATAATCGGCTTGACGCATCATATCCTCATCGTGCTCAACCACAATGACGCTATTGCCTAAGTCTCGCAACTGTTGCAGCGTGAGAATCAGTTTGTCATTGTCACGCTGGTGTAAACCAATGGAAGGTTCATCCAGCACATACATCACACCGGTTAAGCCAGAGCCAATTTGACTGGCGAGGCGGATACGTTGCGCTTCCCCCCCCGAAATGGTGTTGGCTCGGCGATCTAAGGACAGGTAGCTTAGACCCACATTATTTAAAAAACGTAAACGTGCTTGGATTTCTTCAATGATGCGCGCCGCGATATCTTGTTTAGCACCGCTTAACTGCAGGTTGGCAAACCACTCCAAACAGTCTTGTAAGGACAAGTGTTCCACTGCATAAATGGGTTGCGGGTCATTGTCGCCTAAGTAAACATGGCGAGCAGCGGTATTAAGCCGTGCTCCATGACAAGCAGGGCAAGTTTGAAGACGCCGTAGTTTGTTGAGCTCTTCACGTACCGCACTGGAGTCGGTCTCCTGCCAACGTCGCATTAGATTGGGGATGACCCCTTCAAAGGGGTGGTGTTTAATCGTGGTGGTGCCTTTTTCTGTCAAGTAGATAAACGGGATGGCTTCCTCGCCCGAACCATATAAAATACAGTGCTGTACGTTAGGGTCTAATTGATCAAAAGGCTCATCAATGTCAAAACCATAATAATCCGCGAGGCTTTTGAGCAGATTAAAGGTGAATGCATTGCGACGATCCCACCCAGCAATCGCGCCACCTGCTAGGCTGAGATCCGGCACAGCGACCACCCGCTTTGGATCAAACACCTCGGTTTCTCCTAAGCCCGCGCATTCTGGACAGGCTCCTGCCGGGTTATTAAAACTAAATAAGCGAGGCTCGAGCTCATCAAGATGATAGTCGCATTCGGGGCAGGAAAAATGCAGGTTAAAACGCTGGATGGCTTCGGTATCCATATTGAGCACATCGGCTTTGCCTGCACTGAGCTGTGTGGCCGTTTCTAAGCTTTCGGCTAGGCGCTGAGCGCTATCGGTTCGAACGCGTAAGCGATCGATAACCACTTCGATCTGTGGCGTGGTATCTGTAGCGGCTAAGGGCTCATCAAGACTTTGCATGACCCCGTTGTAACGTACCCGCACAAAGCCTTGAGATTGCAGGCTGCGCCCGAGCTCTATTAGGTCTTGGTTTTGCTCTAAGGCAATGGGGGCTAAAATGGCGACGCGCGTTTCTTGTGGCCAAGCCAATAGTGCATCTACCATCTGGCTAATCGTATGTGATTGCAAAGGCAGGTGATGGATAGGACAATAGGGCGTACCGACACGGGCATACAATAAGCGTAAGTAATCATGGATTTCGGTGGTGGTCCCTACGGTGGATCGCGGGTTATGTCCTGCTGCCTTTTGTTCAATAGCGATAGCAGGAGACAGGCCTTCGATTAAGTCCACATCAGGCTTATCCATGATTTGTAAAAATTGGCGTGCATAGGCAGATAGGCTTTCCACATAGCGTCGTTGACCTTCCGCATATAAGGTGTCAAAAGCTAAGGAAGACTTACCTGAGCCAGACAAACCGGTAATAACAATCAGTTTCTGACGGGGTAAGTCTACTGAAAGGTTTTTCAGATTATGCGTGCGTGCACCGCGAATACGTATTAATTCCATTCGATTTTTTACGTGCTAGGGTCAAAAGGCTAACGTACTACTATAGCGCGCTATGTGTCTTCCTGTCCTAAAACCCGTAGGCTAGTGGCTAAAGTATTAAATTATTCAATGAGGCATGAGCCAGTTCATGAGCAGGCAAACCATTTCATCTAAACGTGAGCGCATATCACTTAACCCCCAAGAGCGTAAAGCCAGTGTATTGTTGGCTTTGTTGTTTTCTACACGCATGTTGGGCTTGTTTTTATTGACCCCCATTTTTGCTGTGGCCGCCCAATCGATACCTGGTGGAAATAATGCAACAAAAGTCGGTATTGCGTTGGGTGCGTATGGGCTTACCCAAGCAATTATGCAGATTCCTTTAGGGATGGCTTCGGATAAGTGGGGGCGCCGCCCTGTGATTATGGGCGGAATGCTGCTTTTTGTTTTAGGTGGAGTAGTGAGTGCCCTAGCACAAAGTGTAGATGGCATTATTGTAGGTCGCGTTTTACAGGGTTTAGGTGCGATTTCTGCAGCGATTACCGCTTGGGTAGCCGATGCGACCCGCCCCGAGGTGCGCACCCGTGCCATGGCGATGGTGGGCTCGGCAATAGGCTTGTCTTTTGCTGTGTCTTTGGTTTTATCGCCCGTATTAGTGGGGCAGTTTGGCTTATCGGGGCTTTTTTGGGCTATTAGCTTATTAGGCTTTGTTTGCTTATTGCTTGCCACTTTTGCTATTCCTGAATACCCGCAAGCGGAACCGATCATACGTGCTAAAGCATCGGATGTATTAAAGCAGGGGGACTTATTACGGCTAAATTTTGGTGTATTTGCCTTGCATTTTATTTTGATGATGCTGTTTGTGGTGATCCCAGGGGTGTTGGCGCAACTAGGACAGTTTGATTCTGGCTCTTTGTGGAAGGTATATCTGCCGGTAATCGTGCTGTCGTTCGCTTTGATGATACCGATGGTAATTTACACGGAAGTACGTAAAGCGCACCGTCGCGTTTTGCAATGGTTAGTCTTAGCATTAGCCGCGATCATGGCGTTGATGCCATGGGCCAGTTTTAACTTGTGGGCGATGGTGGTGGCTTTATTTGTTTTCTTTGTGATTTTTAATACCTTAGAGGCATTACAACCCTCTATGGTGTCCCGCGTTGCCCCTGCCGAATATAAAGGTTTAGCCATGGGTTTTTACAATACAACGCAGTCGCTGGGCGTGTTTGGTGGTGGTTTAACGGGGGGTGTTATCGCCGCCACGGTTGGTGTACATTGGGCGTTATGGATCGGTGCGGCACTAGCTCTATTATGGTGGCTAACAACCCGACAGTTTAAAACGGTTTTATAAACCATTAGGCGAAAAGATCACATTGGTTGGGTTAAGCCACTGGGGCAGAGAAATAAAATCCCGCATAATAGATCATCGAATTTACTTGAGATAGGAATACAACATGGCATCAGTCAATAAAGTCATTTTAGTTGGCAACCTTGGGCGTGATCCCGAGGTGCGCTACACAGCGAGCGGGTCGGCAATGTGCAATCTGTCCATCGCGACTACATATGCTACGCGTGATAGCCAAACTGGCGAGCGTCGCGAAGAAACCGAATGGCACCGCGTGGTGATGTTTAACCGTTTAGCGGAAATCGCTGGGGAATACTTGCGTAAAGGCCGCCTCGTTTATATCGAAGGCCGCCTTCGTACCCGTAAATGGCAGGGGCAAGATGGCCAAGACCGTTACACCACTGAAATCATTGCTGATCAAATGCAAATGCTAGGCGGGCGCGGTGATAGCGGTGGAGACTTTGGTGGTGATGACTATAATCAAGCTCCACAGCCTCAGCGCCAAGTCGCACCACAGCAAGCTGCTGCGCAGCCCGCACCTCGTCAAGCTCCGCCCCAGCAAAATTATCAAGCGTCCCCAATGGATAACTTATCGGATATGGATGACGATATTCCGTTTTGACCATTTCCTAGACAGATAAGTGACTAGCGTGGTATTTAAGCCCTTTTCCTATAAAGGAGTAAGGGCTTTTTTGTAACCTTTCTATTACGTCACGCAACTGGCTGTGACTGTTGTGGATGCGTTTTTGAAAAGAAGATGGGTTTGCTTACATTTATGCGCGGCACTTA
>JAAYRP010000244.1 GCA_012518715.1 Alcaligenaceae bacterium
TAAAGCGCAAGCGCTGCACAGCACGCAGTTCTTTTTTAGTTTGTGCTAAGCGTAGCTGTAAGCCGTCCTGTTGCGGGCTTTGCCAAACTTGATTAATGAGTAAAGGGGATAAAGCTGAAGAGGTCTGCAACATAGCAAATTGGCTCCTAAAAGTGCCTTCATCATGCCAAAACTATGTTGCAGCGAGTTGACGGTTTTGTGACCAAACCGTCGTATTTAACGAGCTATCCTAAATGAACTAACCTAAATCCACAGCCATCAAACGCTCTATGCCTTGATCAACCAAAGCTTGATCCTCGGCCTCGACCATGATGCGTAGCTTGGGTTCTGTACCCGATGGGCGAATTAACACACGCCCTTGCTGCCCTAGCTCGGCTTCTAGCTGTTCTTTTGCAGAGACAAGCGCTTGACACTGTGTCCAGTCTCGTCCTTGTTCCCACGCTACGTTTACCATTTTCTGCGGGTACATTTTTAGGTCATCGACAAGCTCACGTAATAAGCTGCCGTGATGACGCATCGCCGTAAGAATCTGTAAGGCTGCAATAATCCCATCACCGGTTGTGTGGTGATCTAAGCACAATAGATGCCCGGAACTTTCCCCACCGTAGAGCCAGCCTTTTTCCAGCAATTTTTCTAGCACATAGCGGTCACCCACATTTGCACGAATAAACTCTACACCCAAGGCTTTTAAACGATTCTCTAAGCCTAGGTTTGTCATTAGTGTTCCGACTACGCCTTTTACCGGCTGCGTTAACATTCGGTCACGCACAATCATGTATAGCAGCTCATCGCCATTATAAAGACGACCATCGCTACCCACCATTTGCAGACGATCCGCATCACCATCTAAAGCAATCCCCAAGTCTGCCCCGCGCTCTTGAACAACGCGAAGCAAATGCTCTGGGTACATGGCCCCTACGCCATCATTGATATTAAAACCATTGGGTTCGCAGCCGATGGCATGTACCTCGGCACCTAATTCACGAAATACGTGCGGTGCAATATGGTATGCCGCCCCATGCGCGGCATCAACCACCAATTTTAAACCAGCCAGATCTAACTCGTTGGGAAAGGTGCTTTTACAAAACTCGATATAGCGCCCTGCTGAGTCCTCAAGGCGTCGCGCACGCCCAAGTCTATCGGAAGACACACACTCTACTGGTGAATCTAGCGCTTGCTCAATCTGCAGTTCCAGCTCATCAGGCAGCTTCATGCCCTGAGCAGAAAAAAACTTAATGCCGTTATCCTGATATGGATTATGTGAAGCACTAATCACAATACCAGCGGTTAAACGCAGCGTTCGTGTTAAATACGCCACGGCTGGAGTAGGCACAGGCCCAGCAAGCAACACATCTACCCCAGCAGCCGATAGCCCTGCTTCTAGGGCGGATTCCAACATATAACCAGAGATACGCGTATCTTTACCAATAATGACGGTGGGGCGATTCACAGTAGTATGTGCTTTCGCTAATACTTTTCCTGCTGCATAACCCAAACGCAAAGCAAATTCCGCATTAATCGTTGGCCCGCCGACTTCGCCACGAATCCCATCCGTTCCAAAATATTTACGATTACTCATCATTGATTCCTTGTTCTACTGCTTGCCATACTCGTAAAGCATCCGCTGACTCAGCTACATCATGGACTCGTACCACTGCCGCGCCACGCGCCACCGCCGCAAGCATACCAGCCAAGCTGCCTGCTAGCCGCTGCTGAGGAGGACGGTTTACTACATGTCCGATCATCGACTTGCGTGAGAGCCCGATGAGCCAAGGATAGGATTCTATCTGAATAGCAGCCAAATCACGTAAAAGGCTGTAATTATGTGCAACGGTTTTCCCAAAGCCCAAGCCTGGATCTAGCATAATCCGCTCTGGAACTACCCCCGCACCCCGTAGTGCCTGAACGCGCTGTAGAAGAAACTGACGCACCTCGGCATACAAGTCGTCATAATGGGGCTGTTTCTGCATGGTTTTAGGCTCACCCTGCATATGCATCACGCACAAACCACAAGATGAGTCAGCAACTGCTGCTACCGAAGCAGGATCCCTAAAACCGGCAATATCATTAATGATATCTGCGCCTGCATCCAGTACGGCCCGCATGACCTCGGGTTTAAATGTATCTACCGATAAAGGGATATTGAGCTCACGCAATGCTTCGATCACGGGTAACAATCGGCGTAGCTCCTCTTGTACGGATACGGGCTCGGCCCCAGGACGCGTAGACTCGCCCCCTATGTCAAGAATATCAGCCCCCTCTGCTACAAGTTGCTGTGCATGCGCAATAGCCGCATCGGTTTGAATATACTGATTTCCATCAGAAAATGAGTCTGGGGTAACGTTGACAATCCCCATCAATAACGGGCGCTCCAACCCGAGTTCGAAGCGCCCGCAAAGCCATGTTTTATTCATGGAACAATACGATTTAAAAAATGTTAGACCGGTGTTGTCGCTGGTTTATCATCAGCGGGTTTGTCTTCTGTTTTTGGCTCAGAAGGCTCCACCTGGGCCCCAGCGGTAGGCGGGGTTGAATCAGATTTATCTGATTTATTATCAGAGTAATCTTTGGGTGGACGGGGTGGGCGACCTGCCATGATGTCATCGATTTGATCCGCATCAATGGTCTCCCACTCTAATAGAGCCTGAGTCATCGCTTCCATTTTGTCGCGATTATCCTCGATGAGCTTACGTGCTACATTGTATTGCTCATCAATGATTTTGCGTACCTCTTGGTCCACTTTTTGCATAGTGGCTTCTGAGATGTTTGTGGTTTTCGTCACGCTACGCCCCAAGAAAACCTCGCCTTCGTTTTCGGCATACACCACAGGGCCCAACGTATCTGTCATCCCATAACGGGTCACAATATCGCGCGCGATCTGGGTGGCTCGCTCAAAGTCATTAGAGGCTCCGGTCGTCATTTGATTCATAAAGACCTCTTCGGCAATACGCCCCCCAAACAACACAGCAATCATATTGAGCAAGCGCTCTTTATCCATGCTATAGCGATCCGTTTCAGGAAGCTGCATAGTCACCCCTAGAGCACGCCCACGGGGAATAATTGTGACCTTGTGTACAGGATCGGTTTTGGGTAGCAGGCGCGCAACCAGCGCGTGACCTGATTCGTGATAAGCCGTATTACGACGCTCTTCTTCGGGCATGATCATTGAGCGACGCTCTGCACCCATGATGATTTTATCTTTGGCTTTTTCAAAGTCTTGCATATCCACGGTACGACCGTTACGACGTGCCGCAAAAAGGGCGGCTTCGTTGACTAAGTTCGCCAAATCAGCCCCAGAAAAGCCAGGTGTACCACGCGCTAAAATCTGTGCATCGACGTTTGGCGCCAAAGGTACCTTGCGCATGTGTACATGCAAAATTTGCTCACGACCACGAATGTCGGGTAGTGACACCACCACTTGGCGGTCAAAACGACCTGGACGCAATAACGCTGGATCCAAAACATCGGGACGGTTTGTGGCCGCGATAACAATGACCCCCTGCCCTTTTTCAAAACCGTCCATTTCGACTAAGAGCTGGTTCAAGGTCTGTTCGCGTTCATCGTTACCACCGCCCAAGCCCGCACCACGCTGACGCCCTACGGCATCAATCTCATCAATAAAAATAATGCATGGAGCATGTTTTTTAGCGTTTTCAAACATGTCTCGCACACGTGCCGCCCCAACCCCTACAAACATTTCCACAAAATCAGAACCAGAAATGCTAAAGAAAGGGACTTTGGCTTCGCCAGCAATTGCACGAGCTAATAAGGTTTTACCGGTTCCAGGAGGGCCCACCATGAGGACCCCACGGGGGATACGACCGCCTAGGCGCTGAAAGCGCGAAGGGTCACGTAAGAAATCCACCAGCTCTTGTACGTCCTCTTTGGCCTCATCGCAGCCAGCAACATCAGCAAAAGTGATGGTGTTAGCGTTTTCGTCGAGCATGCGCGCTCGGGATTTTCCGAAGCTAAAAGCCCCGCCTTTGCCGCCGCCCTGCATTTGACGCATGAAAAAGATCCACACCCCAATCAAAAGGAGCATGGGGAACCAAGAAATAAAGATACTGGTTAAGAATGAGGGCTCTTCACGTGCTTTGCCTGATACCTGAACACCGGATTTGACGAGTTCGGGTACCATCCATAAATCACCAGGCGACGTCAACGAGTATGGACGCCCGGAATCTGGCGTGACGTAAAGTGTATCGCCTTGAATATCGACTTTGGAGATACGCCCAGAGCGCGCATCGTCCATAAACTGGGTATAAGTCACACCGTCGGTAGCCGAAGGACGCCCGTCAAACTGTTTAAATACGGTAAACAGAACTAGCGCAATGACCATCCAAACGGCGACTTTGGAAAATGAGTTGTTCAACACCAACCTCCTAGTTGCTTAAACCTGTACGGCTAAAACTGACAACAAGCTGTACAAGTGCCAATTTGAACATTCTACCCGATATTGGGAAGGAGTAGCGCAATCAAGCCTGTTTTAATTGACGCCCAACCAAAAAGGTTTCTGCTGAGCGATCACGTGAGGATTTAGGCTTGCGCGTGTTTACCTGACGGAAATGTTCTTTAAATGATTGTACAATCTGTGAAAATCCACTGCCATGGAAGGCTTTGACAATCAAAGCCCCGTTGGGTTGCAAGTGACTTAATGCAAAATCTAAAGCCAATTCACAAACATGTTGGATACGAACCGAATCCGCAGCGGCCACACCCGATAAATTGGGGGCCATATCGGAAATAACAAGGTCTACTTTTTGCTCTCCAAGCAAATTTTTTAACTGATCTAGTACCTCATCTTCCCTAAAGTCGCCTAAAATAAACTCGACGCCATCAATCGGCTCCATTGGCAACATATCTAAAGCAATAATACGGCCGTTAATCTGGCCGTTTTGCATTAAGCGCTCGCGTGCGACTTGTGACCAGCTGCCTGGTGCAGCCCCTAAGTCGACCACAACGTTGCCCGGATGCAACAGTTTTTCGGTTTCTATAATTTCTAATAATTTAAAAGCAGCGCGGGCTCTATAACCCTTTTGTTGCGCTAGTTTGACATAAGGGTCATTAATATGCCGATGCACCCATGCTTTAGAGGTTTTTTTCTTGCCCATTCCCGTACAATCTCATTATGCCTACATTAACTATTACTACTCAGCTTCGTAATCAATTACGTGCCGCCGCTCATGCGCTTAAACCTGTTGTTCTTATTGGAGACAACGGCTTAACCGAGGCGGTCCTAAAAGAAATCAATTTACACCTAAATGTACACCAGCTCATTAAAATCCGCGTGGCTGGCGATGACCGCGCTGAACGCACAGCCATGTATGAACAAATATGTGCTGAGCTCCATGCCGAACCCATTCACCATATTGGCAAGATCTTAACCATCTATCGCGAAAACCCCGAGCGTCCATCTGTTTTAAGTGATGGCACTATGGATACACGCGCGGTGCGCTCAAGCAACGAGCCTTATACACCAAAAAAACTTGCCGCAGCCGGTTTTAAAAAAACCAAATCCGGTAAAAAAGTCCGCGTACGCCGTTAATCTTTACAAAAAAGCCCACCATCGCGCGTGGGCTTTTTCATGAATATCGGGTTTTGCAACCTGCATCGACCCAATGCCAATAAATACCGATCAACGGTACTCAATGGTCACTATTTCAAATTCGCGCACGCCACCCGGTGCTTGAACCTCGACCACATCCCCCTCGCTTTTACCAATTAGTGCGCGAGCAACAGGGCTAGAAACAGAAATGCGATTTTCACGAATATCTGATTCCATATCCCCTACGATTTGATAGGTGACTTGTTCTCCGGAATCTAAATCCTCAATCGCAACGGTAGCCCCAAATACAATTTTATCACCCACATTTAAATTGGCGGGATCAATGATCTGGGCATTAGAAATAATCCCTTCTAGTTCGCGAATACGCCCTTCTACAAAAGCTTGTCGCTCACGCGCCGCATCGTACTCCGCGTTTTCAGAAAGGTCTCCTTGGGCTCGCGCCTCGGCAATAGCATTAATCACATCGGGACGCTCTACCGTTTTGAGGCGATGGAGTTCCGCCTTTAAGCGTTCAGCGCCCTGCGCTGTCAACGGAATCGCAGACATATGTATCCTGAATAAAAATGAAAAACGCCCCGTAGCAATAGGAGCGCATATAAATAGAATAGAAGATTATTGATGGGATAGCGTAATGAAATAATTAAAACCATTCGCCCCATTGAAAATAAAGCCCCAAAGCAATGGGGCTGTAATTATTGTGCGCAAAACTTAAAGAAATTGCAAGCCTACAAGCGTGATCTAACCAACTAATGGGCAAATCACGCCTAAGAATCCATTATGCTTGGCGCTCTGGGCGTAAAGACAACAATGCGTGCATTAAAATTGCACCAAAAGTCGCCGTACCAATACCATCTAGTTTTAGAATACCTAATTCTAGTGTGAAATTACCCGCCCCTAAAATCAACGTAACAGCTGCCACCAATAGGTTTTGACTCTTACTGAAATCCACTTGGTTAACAACCCAAATACGTGCCCCTGCTACGCTAATTAAGCCAAACACAACAATAGACATACCCCCTAATACGGGACCAGGGATCATTTGAATCACGGCACCAAACTTAGGAGAAAAGCCTAAAAAGATCGCGAACAACGCGGCTACGGCAAATACCAGTGACGAGTATATGCGCGTTGCGGCCATCACCCCAATGTTCTCTGCATAGGTAGTCACACCGGTTCCACCCATAGAACCAGACAACATTGTCGCTACACCGTCCCCCACAAAAGCTCTTCCTAAATATCGGTCAAGGTTCTGTCCTGTCATAGCAGAAACGGCTTTAACGTGACCAAGATTTTCGGCAACCAAAATAATGGCTACTGGTACAATCACGGACATGGCTTGTATTTCAAAGACCGGTTTTGCAAAATTAGGTAGACCAAACCAAGGCGCTTGAGCGACCCCAGTGGTGTCAATTGGTGTGCCATAACCCAGCCCATTTGTGAAGATGGCATAAATCACACACGCTACGATCAGCCCAACTAAAATTAATAATCGTTGCACCACACCACGACTATAAATCGCCACCGCGCCCACACACAGCACCGTCATCAGCGCCA
>JAAYRP010000004.1 GCA_012518715.1 Alcaligenaceae bacterium
GCATCTGCACAAACAGGTTTTTACTTTGTTCAATGTAGTTGTTCATCACGTTCTGTAAAACTGGGGTTTGCCCCGCCATAAATTGTGCCCAAGCCTCTGGACCAAGCTGCGAGCCATATAAGCCTTTAGATTGCTCGGCCATGCGCTCCTGAATATCCATGAACGCTTGGATATTTTTCTCGATATAGCTGCCCATCAGACCTTGCATGGTGCTGCCATAAAACCGAATAATTTGAGCTAATGCGTTGGCAGAAAACATTGGCACATTACCAGTTTCTTCCTCGAGAATAATTTGCAGCAATACACTACGCGTGATGTCTTCGCCGGACTTGGCATCCACAACCTGAATGGTCTCACTCGCCAGTACTAACTGTTTTACATCCGCTAAGGTGATGTAAGCACTGGTTTGTGTGTCATACAGGCGTCGATTTGGGTATTTTTTTATCAATCGAGCTGTGTCAGAGGTGTGTGTTTGTGTCATAGTTTACGTTAAATGAATAGGCTAACCAATATACGGTTTAGCTCATGTGTAAGCCGCCATTTACGGAAAAATCGCCGCCCGTAGCAAACGCTGCATCATCAGATGCTAACCACGCTACGATAGAAGCGATTTCCTCGGGTTCGCCCAAGCGACCCACAGGAATGGTGGCTACGATCTTTTCAAGTACATCTTCACGAATAGCACGCACCATATCTGTTCCAATGTAGCCAGGGGACACGGTATTAACCGTTACACCTTTGGCGGCGACTTCTTGGGCGAGCGCTTTGGTGAAACCATGCATACCCGCTTTGGCAGCAGAATAATTCGTTTGCCCAAACTGACCTTTTTGGCCATTAACCGAGCTAATATTAATAATACGCCCCCAGCCCTTTTCTGTCATTCCATCTACGACTTGCTTAGTGACATTAAACAAGCTATTTAAGTTGGTGTCTATCACGGCACGCCAGTCTTCCACACGCATGCGACGGAATGTACCATCACGTGTAATCCCAGCATTATTGACTAACACATCAACACCACCAAACTCAGCTTTAACTTTGTCAAACGCAGCAACGGTAGAATCCCAATCGGTGACATCCGCGGCTGACGCATGAAAATTAAACCCCAATTCTTTTTGAGCATCCAACCAATCCTGCGGGTCTCGATTTGGCGTGCATCCAGCAATGACGGTAAATCCAGCCTGAGCTAAACGCTGACATACAGCCGTTCCAATCCCACCCATGCCCCCAGTCACGTAAGCAATTTTCGCTGTCATAAAAGTTCTCCTTTATTAATAAATACCGTATCGCCTGTCTACAGGCAATGAAAATAGAATGTGGCTGACTCGTCGTAACGAGTCAGCAAAAAATTAAGCGACGGCTCTTACTTTGACGTAACGGCCTGGCGCGTCCTCAATCACGGGATAGTTTTTATTTCCAAGTGTTTTAGATGCGGTTTTTTTCTTTCCGGCATGTGACACAAGCCATTGCACCCAATCGCCCCACCAACTGCCATCATGTTTAGGCGCGGCTGCTAACCAATCATCGGCCATGCCCGGAAAAACCGGTGCTTCGGACGTGTCATATGCCCAATAATGACGGCGATTTTGAGCTGGGGGGTTTATCACCCCTGCTATATGCCCTGATGCCCCTAATACGAAGCGATCTGCTCCCGGTAATAGTGCTGTACTAGCATAAGCTGCACGCCACGGCACGATGTGATCATCAATAGAGGCATACATATAAGTAGGTAAGCTAAGTTGGCTAAAATCGATAGGAATGTTGTCCACTTTCACTTTACCTGGCACTTTTAAATTATTCTCTAAATAAGTATTACGGAAATACCAGGTATAAAAAGCACCGCCTAAGTTCGTACTATCAGCATTCCAATATAAAATATCAAAAGCTGGAGGCGTTTCCCCTTTTAGGTAGTTACTGGTGACGTAATTCCAAACCAGCTCCGAGGGACGTAAAAAAGAAAAAGTGGTGGCCAAATCTGATGCCAACATGATTTTGGAACCTGATAACATCCACTCACGCAATAAAGCCGAAGCCTCGTCCACAAACACGCGCATGATCCCCACATCATGAAAATCAAGCATGGAGGTAAGTAAGGTCATGGACTGTGCTGGATTTTCGCCACGCGCCTTAGCTAAGCTAAGCGCCGAAGCCAGCATGGTGCCCCCAACACAAAACCCTAATACGTTAAGCTTAGCAGCACCGCTAATGTCTTGTGCCA
>JAAYRP010000037.1 GCA_012518715.1 Alcaligenaceae bacterium
CAAACTCGGTACTGTTTGCTCCGCCTAAACCCGCCACGTGACGCGCAAACTCTACTACTGCTAGTTGCATCCCTAAACAAATGCCCAAATAAGGGATTTTGTTTTCACGTGCATAACGGATTGCTTGAATCTTGCCCTCGGTACCACGCTTACCAAAGCCTCCGGGCACCAAAATGGCATCAAACCCATCTAATACGTCTGTTCCCGATTTTTCGATATCTTCCGAATCGATATATTCAATTTGGACATCCGTACGGGTATGAATACCTGCATGTGTGAGCGCTTCGGACAGCGATTTATACGACTCGGTTAACTCGACATATTTACCGACCATCGCAATACGTACTGCCTGCTCTGGATTTTTCAGCGCATGCACCAGATTATCCCACATCGTCAAATCAGCAGGCGGTGGCGACAAGGACAACGCGTCACAAACTAAATTGTCTAGCCCCTGGCTGTGCAACATGGCAGGGATCTCATAAATCGTTTCAGCGTCTTTAACCGAAATGACCGCATCCAGCGGTACATTAGAAAATAAAGAGATCTTAGCGCGCTCCTCATCAGGAATTTCACGATCTGCCCGACACAATAACGCATCTGGGTATAAACCGATTTCACGCAGTTTCTGCACAGAATGCTGAGTGGGCTTGGTTTTTAGTTCCCCTGCAGAAGGAATAAACGGCACCAAGGTCAAATGCACCAACGCGGTATTATTGCGCCCTAGACGCAAGCTCATTTGACGAATTGCCTCTAGAAAGGGCAAGGATTCGATATCCCCTACCGTACCACCGATCTCCACAATCGCCACATCGGCTTCGCCGTTGTAAGCCGCTTTAGCGCCACGCGCAATAAAGTCTTGGATTTCGTTTGTAATGTGAGGAATGACTTGGACGGTTTTACCTTGGTAATCCCCGCGTCGCTCTTTGCGTAATACCGATTCGTAAATTTGGCCTGTAGTAAAGTTATTAACTTTACGCATGCGCGTTGAAATAAAGCGCTCATAGTGCCCTAAGTCTAAATCCGTTTCTGCTCCGTCTTCGGTAACAAAAACCTCACCGTGTTGAAATGGGCTCATGGTACCTGGATCAACGTTGATGTAGGGATCAAGCTTGAGCATGGTCACACGTAATCCGCGTGACTCAAGGATGGCAGCTAAAGAGGCCGCTGCAATACCTTTACCTAGGGAGGATACAACACCTCCGGTGACAAATACGTATTTGGTGGTCATTGTGAATAACAATCCTGATGCAAATCAGGCAAGAACTGGAAATTTGAATTATACCGTTTACCGCGCCTTAGTTGGAACAATTTGTTGTTGCTAAAGGTTGAGTGTTTTGCTCTAACCACTGTAAGGCCGAGCCGGAAACCAACGGTTTCAAGCGCTCATAGACCTGTTTATGGTAAGCATTTAACCAATCGATTTCCGCAGAATTTAATAGCGTGGTCTCAATGCAACGCACATCAATGGGACAAAGTGTTAGGCTCTCAAAAGCATAAAAATGACCAAAGTCGTTTTGCTCTTTTTCCACACAAGCGATCAGGTTTTCAATCCGTATCCCCCACTGTTGGGCACGATAAAGGCCGGGCTCATTAGAGGTTATCATACCGGGTTGCATCGGCACAGGAGTGGCATCAGCCCGGCGCCGCCAAGAAATGGATTGGGGTCCCTCGTGAACATTCATAAAATAGCCCACACCATGGCCTGTACCATGACCAAAATCCACCCCTGCCTGCCATAATGGCATCCGCGCGATCACATCAAGCTGTTGACCAGTAACCCCTTTGGCAAAAACGGCTTGGGATAAAGCAATCATCCCCTTTAACACTAAGGTGTAATCCCGCTTTTGTTCTGGAGTGGGCGTACCCACAGGCACAACACGCGTAATATCAGTTGTTCCACCCAAATACTGCCCCCCAGAGTCAATCAATAACAGACCATTCCCCGTGATCATGTCATGTGCTTGCTCTGTAGCTTGATAATGCGGCATAGCTGCATTTGCACCAAAAGCAGCAATCGTGCCAAAACTAGGGCTAACAAAATGTGGCTGTTGCGCACGTGCCGCTGTGATTTGTTCGTGGATTTCCGTTTCCGCTATAGGCCGCTGCTTGACGGTGTCCTCAAACCACGCAAAAAACGCACATAACGCAGCGCCATCATACGCCATCACCTGACGTACATGCTCAAGCTCAGCAGGGGTTTTACACGCTTTTATTCCAGTAGAAGGATTAGGCGCGAACACCCACTGCGTTTGGGCTGCATGCTGCAACACCCCTGCGGTGACAGTATTAGGATCAACTAATAAACGACTGTGCTCAGGTAAAGCGGCTAATGCTTGTGCTAGGTGCGTATAAGGCTGAACATCAACCTGATGTTGATATAGATGATGAGCTACTTTAGCAGACACTTTGGCCATATCAACAAATAGGGTCACAGCCTCTTCAGTAAATAACACATGGGCTAAAAAAACGGGGTTGTATTGCACATCCTGCCCACGTAAATTAAGTAACCACGCCACATCATCTAAGCTCGATAGCAAATGAGACTGCACCTGCTGCTCGGCCATTGCTTGACGCACTTGTTGAATATTTTGCTTTACATCACGTAGCGCAAACGGGGGCTCATGCACATAAATAGGTGCTTGGGGCAAGGCGGGACGATCCGCCCAAATCGACGTCATTAAATCCCATTGCCCCTGTATGGATAACTGATGGGCTTGCGCCATATTTTGCCATTGGGCAAACTGGCTTTGTGGCATCACCTGACTATCTATGCCTATGACCTGCCCAGCTTGTGCCGTTTGCGCCACCCACTCCAGCATATCTGGGGTTTGTGGATCGCCCCAGGGCATCAAAATAAACGCCGTGCCCGCCAGATCTTGCTGCGCCTGTACCCAATAACGGCTATCTGTCCATAACCCTGCAAAATCCGCTGTAATCACCAACGACCCTGCCGAGCCAGTAAAGCCGCTTAACCATGCACGGGCTTGATAATGTTCGGGCAGATATTCAGATAAGTGCGGATCTGAGCTTAATATTACATAGATATCAATTCCAGCTTGTTGCATAGCCTGACGCAACTGCTGAAGACGAGAATCATAAACCGACATTGACTACCCCAAAAGAAAACAGGCACGACCCAGCGTGCCTGTTTCATGATTATATTAACAATCTAGGCCACTGCAGACACATCTAAAGGGACACCCGTTTTGGATTGGATTTCCTCTAGCGTCACGCCATCGGCCAGCTCCAGTAATTTTAATCCATTCGGTGTGACTTCCATCACCCCTAGATCGGTAATAATTAAATCGACTACTCCCACCCCGGTTAAAGGTAAAGTACACTCGGGCAAGATTTTTAAGGATTCAGTACCGTCTTTAGCACGCGCCACGTGGTCCATTAAAATCACCACTCGCCCCACTCCAGCGACCAAATCCATGGCCCCGCCCATGCCTTTAACCATTTTGCCGGGGATCATCCAGTTCGCAAGGTCTCCTTTTTCAGAAACCTGCATCGCCCCCAAGATGGCTAGATTAATTTTACCACCTCGAATCATGCCGAAGGAGTCAGCCGAAGAAAAGAAAGACGAGCCTGGCAAGGTGGTAACGGTTTGCTTGCCTGCGTTAATTAAGTCCGCGTCTACCTCGTCCTCGCGCGGAAATGGCCCAATGCCAAGCAAGCCATTTTCAGATTGCAGCCAAACCTGCATGCCCTCAGGCACGTGGTTAGCTACCAGAGTAGGCATACCAATTCCCAGGTTAACGTAAAAACCATCTTGTAGTTCTTGTGCCGCACGTGCTGCCATTTGATCTCGAGTCCAAGCCATGATTACCTCCTATCGTGTGGTGCGCTGCTCAATGCGTTTTTCTGGGTTTTCGTTCAAAACAATACGGTGAACAAAAATACCGGGTAAATGAATATGGTCGGGGTCTAATTCGCCCACCTCCACGATTTTCTCTACCTCTACCACTGTCACCTTGCCAACCTGCGCAATATTAGGGTTAAAGTTACGAGCCGTTTTACGGAAAATCAGGTTACCGCTACGATCGGCAATATGTGCTTTAACTAAAGAAACATCCGGCACAATAGCACGCTCCATGATGTATTGTTGACCATCAAATTCGCGTACCTCTTTGCCCTCTGCCACA
>JAAYRP010000038.1 GCA_012518715.1 Alcaligenaceae bacterium
CCACCTAATAATAGGTTGTCCTCGACAGACATGCTCGCAAAAAGCTCACGGCTTTCAGGAACCAAGCATAAACCCTCGGCCACACGACGCTCCACCTGCCAGCTACTGACCGAGCGCCGATCATAGATCACCTCGCCATCACTACGACCCGTAGCGGGCAAATTACCCATGATGGCGTTAAGCATGGTTGATTTCCCCGCTCCATTCCCACCAATGACGGTAACAATGCTACCGGGCTTGACCTCGATATTGGCATTATTTAATGCGCTCACTTTGCCATATTGGGCATGTAAATTTTTTACGGCTAAAAGTGGCTCCATCATACCGCCTCCTTTGTGGGGGCTACACCCGCCAACTCGTCTTCATCAAAATCATCATCAATACCGCCCAAATAGGCTTGTAACACCGCTGGGTTTTGTTGAATCTCTGCGGGCTTACCTTCGGCTAGCTTGGTACCAAAATCCATCACCACCAAGTGATCCGTCAAGCTCATCACAAAATCCATATCATGCTCAACCAACAAAATACTCATGCCTTCGGCACTGAGCTGGTTTAGCACCTGTGCTAGTTCTTGCTTTTCTTTATAGCGCAAGCCAGCGGCGGGCTCATCAAGAAGCAACAACACAGGGTCAGCGGCCAAAGCACGAGCAATCTCTAAAATGCGCTGTTGTCCAAGCGCTAAGTTTCCGGCCTCCTCATAGAGATAGTCGCCTAAGCCTACGCGCTCTAACTGTACAGCGGCCTCGTGCAGCAATTCCGCTTCGCTGCGACGATCTGTATGCAGAGCCGCAGAAACCACCCCTACATCACGACGTAAATGCGCCCCTAAGGCTACGTTTTCTAATACCGTCATGGTAGGAATCAGCTGTACATGCTGGAATGTACGCCCAATACCAAGACGGGCAATATCTCGAGCACGTAAATTATCAATCCGCTGACCTTGGAAGCGAATATCACCGCTTGTTAAAGGCAATACCCCAGTAATTAGGTTAAAGGTCGTGGATTTACCTGCACCGTTAGGCCCAATTAAACCCATGATTTCACCCGCATGCAGCTTAAAGCTGATGTCATTTACCGCGACCAAACCACCAAACTCTTTACGCGCTTTGTCTAGCTCTAAGACCAAGCTACCTTTTTCAGGACGTGGACGCTGCTCTAGGGTGGCCGCCTGTGCTGGTGGCTCCATACGACGTTGTTTCTCACCCCCCGTTATAGCCGTCCACACCCGCTCCAATAATGGCCAGATCCCATTGCCGGCATATTGCAGGATAAAGATCATTAATAGACCAAATACAATGAGCTCAAAGTTCGCATTGGTGTCAAAAATACGGGGAAGCCAATTCTGCAGCTGATCTTTTAACGTTAAAATTAACGCCGATCCCACTACCGCCCCCCACACGCTACCAGCGCCACCAACCACAGCCATAAATAAATATTCAATGCTGTAGTTCAAACCAAAAGGACTTGGGCTCACTGCACGCTGCAAGTGTGCATACAACCAACCCGACACACAAGCTAATAGAGCGGCATACACAAAGATAATCACTTTGTAGTTAGCCATATTGACGCCAAAAGACTCCGCCATGCTGCTACCGTTTTTTAAAGCACGAATAGCGCGACCGGGGCGTGAGTGCAATAGGTTATATGTCAGCCATAGGCTACCTAAAACAAATAGCCAAATGAGATAATACATATTGCGCCCTATCCCTAGAGAAATGCCAAAAATTGACAAAGGTGCAATACCAGAAATCCCATCATGCTGGCCTAAAAACCCGAGATTGCCAAACAAGTAATACAAGGATAGCGACCAAGCAATCGTCCCTAAGGGCAAGTAGTGTCCGGACAAACGTAGGGTGATAGCGCCGATTAAAGACGAAAAAATAAAGGTTAACGCCAACGCCATAAATAGCGTCAGCCATGGTGACCAACCCAATCGCGTGGTTAACCATGCGGTGGTATACGCACCAATACCCACAAATGCGGCCTGCCCAAAAGAAGTTAAGCCCCCCACCCCAGTAAGTAACACCAGACCCAGCACTACAAGACTACTGAGCCCAATGTAATTTAACTGCGTAATCCAAAACTCAGGTACTACATGCAGCTGTGGCAATAAGGCCAACCCGCCCACCACAACAACTAAAAGCAAGCGATTCATGTCCTTAATCCTCATCATCAATATGACGTGCGCCAAAAGAGCGCCACAGCAATACGGGAATAATCAATGTAAACACAATGACCTCTTTGTAAGAGCTTGCCCAGAAAGAGGAAAAGGCTTCTAAAATCCCGACAAAAATCGCTCCTGCCGCAGTTAAGGGATAGCTAGCGAGACCACCTACAATCGCCGCCACAAACCCTTTAAGCCCGATTAAAAACCCAGTGTCATAATAGATAGTGGTAACAGGAGCAATTAGCATCCCGGATAAGGTACCAATCGCCGCAGCCAGCGTAAACGTAATACGCCCAGACATAATGGTACTAATCCCCACTAAGCGCGCACCACGACGATTCACCGCTGTAGCGCGTAACGCTCGCCCGTATAGCGTGCCCCCAAAAAATAACCACAGTGCGCCAATCAATACGGCAGCGGCCACTAGGACAAAGAGTGTTTGTGCAGACCAGGCCATGCCTAACAAATTAACCTGCCCCGTCATAAATGGAGGGGTACGCCAGCCCTCTGCTCCAAAGAAAACCAAACCTAAGCCGGTCAAAGCAAAATGCACCGCTACAGAAGTAATCAGTAGCACCAATACACTGGCTTCGGCTACCCGTTGGTAAACCAAGCGATAAATCATAGGCCCTAACGGTACGACCAATGCCATGGAAAACAAAACACTGACCCATAGAGGGGTATCTTGATGCATGACTAAGGGCAACATTAAGTAAAGAGCGATCGGCAATACTAAAGCCCATAAAGCTGTGCGCCATAATCCGGCATATAGCTTATTACGTATAGCGGAGGCACACTCTAAAAGAAAAACCAAACTCCCTGCAATGAGCAATAAATACAATGTCCCCGGTACACGACCATTGACCAAGAAAGCCAGTGTTAGCGCACCAAATGTGACAAATTCGCCCTGAGGAATAAAAATAACGCGGGTTACGGCAAAAATCAGCACTAATGCTAGGCCCAACAAGGCATAAATCGCCCCGTTTAGCAAGCCGTCCTGCAACAGAATCAAAACAATTGTTGAATCCATATCGGATCTACCACCACAACATAAAAAGAAAGGCTAGCCACCTTATCAACCAGCAGTTAGAGGGGCGAGCTACGCATCGCCCCTTTCGTTCTTATCATTACAGGTCTGGTTGGTAGGTCCATTTACCGTTTTCGACCTTAACAATCACACGAGCACGCTCATCCATTCCCGCATGATCCTTATCAGACATCGTAAATACACCTTGAGATGCAGGTAAGTCCTTGGTCTGCTCAATGGCATCACGCATGGCCGCACGGAACTCTGGAGTACCCGGTTTAGCGCCGGTTTCTAAAGCACGAGGAATCGCATCTTGCACTAGAAGGGCGGCATCCCACATATGGCCGCCGAAGGTATTAATAGAGCCTTCGCCGTACTTGCCTTCGTAAAGGTTTTTATATTCCAGTGCTGAGGCTTTAACAGGGTTGTCATCGGGTAGCTGATCCGCTACGAGCAAGGGCCCAGCCGGTAAGAACATACCCTCACAGTCCTTTCCACACACACGTAATACGTCGTTATTTGCGGCCCCGTGTGTTTGATAAATAATGCCTTTATAACCACGGTTCTTTAATTCACCCTGTGGCAAAGCGACCGGAGTGCCAGCTCCAGCAATTAAAATGCCATCTGGATTCGCCGAGGTTAGTTTCAATACTTGACCGGTAACAGAAGTGTCACTACGACTATAGCGCTCTATTGCTACCATTTTGATGCCTTTGGCTTCAGCAGCTGCTTTCATTACATCTAACCAGCCATCCCCATACGCATCATTAAAACCAATAAAGCCCAGTGTTTTAACACCTTGCTTTTCCATAGCGTCAGCTAAAGCCGCAGCCATCAACTGATCATTTTGAGGGGTTTTAAATACCCACTCGCGCGCCCCTTCGACAGGCTCTACAATGCGTGCGTTCGCTGCCACACTGATCATAGGAGTTTTAGTCTCACCGGCCACGTCCACCATGGCCAAAGAGCCTGGGGTAACAGAGGTGCCAATCACCACATCGACTTTGTCTTCGGTGATTAGTTTACGCATATTACGTACAGCAACTGTGGTATCCGTGGCATCATCCAATACCAAGTACTCCACTTTTTGTCCGGCGATTTCAGTGGGCAATAACGCCACTGTGTTACGCTCAGGGATACCTAATGAAGCAGCAGGACCGGTAGAAGCAACAGTGACACCAACTTTGATCTGGGCCAATACGCTCATCGGCAACGTCAAAGCCAGCGCTCCAGCTAAAACCGTACGCTTTAAAGAAGGGGATAGCTGCATAGTTTGTCTCCGAAAGAAGGGTTGAGCTGCAGTGTTAAAACAGCTCATTTGTTATACATTTTTTACAACAGATACAGCGTAAACGTATCAAATTGAAGGTAAAAACCATATAGGTATTAACCTTAAATTGCCGAAGCCTAAATGAATTCCGCAAGGTAAAGGGGGCTATTATCTAAAATTACGTGGCGACTCGTCTTTTAGGGCTTACCCTGTTTTTAGGTTTTCTAACTATTTGCGTTGATCGCGAACAAGGCTACACTGTTAGTTTCTCCATTTTTGATGGCTCCCTATGATGAAAAAAGTGCAAAAAACCTTAGCAGAATGGCAAGCACAGCTCAGCCCCGAGGCTTTTTACGTCACGCGCCAAAGCGGGACTGAACGCCCTTTTAGTGGTAAATATAACGATCACAACGAAAAGGGAATTTATCGTTGCGTATGCTGTCAAACCCCATTGTTTGCCTCAGATACTAAATTTGATGCTGGTTGTGGCTGGCCCAGTTATTTTGCTCCCCTTAACCCAGATAATGTACGCGAAGAAGCCGACTACAGTCATGGTATGGTGCGCACCGAAATTCTATGTAATATCTGTGATGCACACTTGGGGCACGTTTTCCCTGACGGCCCAGCTCCTACTGGTTTACGTTACTGTATTAACTCAGTTGCTCTTCAATTTGAACCCGCATGAAAAAACTGTTTTTTGACCTTTTCCCTCTCGTTTTATTTTTTATTGCATTCCGCTATTTTGACATTTATACCGCTACCGCTGTGGCTATGGTCGCATCCGTAGGTCAAATTCTCTGGCTAAAAATCCGAAAAAAAATCATCGAAACCACACACTGGATCAACTTAGGGGTGATTGTGGTCTTTGGCTCAGCAACGCTATTTTTCCAAAACGATGCATTTATTAAATGGAAACCTACTGTGCTTTACTGGCTATTTGCTGGGATTTTATTAGGCAGCCAGCTTTTTTTAGGCCGCAATCTCATGCGTAAGCTAATGGGAGAACAGCTGGTTTTGCCAGAGGCTGCTTGGAATAAACTAAATTACAGCTGGGCTGGTTTTTTTATCCTATCAGGTGCATTAAATCTATTCATTGCTTTTTCGGGGTATTTTACCGAATCCCAATGGGTGAGCTTTAAGGTGTTTGGCTCTTTAGTGCTTTTGATTATTTTTGTTATTTTACAATCCTTGTGGTTAGGTAAATACCTTAAAGACACCTCTGACCAGTAAAATTCACAACGACTATGTCTACTTTAGATCGCATTCGCTTAGTTACTGAACGCTTACAAGCGCTAAACCCAACCCATTTTGAAATTATCGATGAATCTCACTTGCACGCTGGGCACGCCGGCGCTAAAGACGGGGCAAGCCATTTTCGCTTAATTATTGCTTCTGACCAATTTGAGGGGCTCACAACCTTGGCCAAACACCGCCTGATTTACGAGCATGTCCAAGACCTAATCCCTCACCCTATCCATGCTCTTGCTATCGAACTGAAATAAAAAAGGATTTTTCATGAAAAGACTTGCTGTACTAACCCTAAGCTGTGCGTTAGCTGCACCGTTGGCTGCTCAGAACGTCGCTACCGTCAATGGCCAAGCCATTACCCAACAACAACTGGACGAGTTCGTTAGCCTACTTGTCAAACAAGGGGCGCAAGACAGCCCAGAGCTACGCAATCAGGTTAAAGAGGAAATGACCATTCGCCTTGTCGCTGTTCAAGAAGCAGAAAAACTTGGCCTCAACAAAAAATCTGAAGTCGCCCAAGAACTAGAGCTCGCTCGCCAAGGAATTTTAGTGCGTGCTTTACTCAACGACTATATTGAAAAAAATCCCTTAAGTGACAAAGCCCTAAAAGACGAATACGAACAGCTAAAAAAGGCCGAGGCTGGCAAAAAGGAATATAAAGTAAGCCATATTCTGGTCGAGGACGAAGCCGAAGCCAAACAGCTATTAGCCGATATTAAAGCGAAAAAAATCAGCTTTGCCGACGCCGCCAAACAAAAATCCATTGATTCCGGTAGCGGCGCTCAGGGCGGAGACCTTGGGTGGGCACCTAATACCATCTATGTGGCCGAATTTGCACAAGCAGTAGAAAAGCAGAAAAAAGGCGAGCTCAGCGCCGCTCCCGTTCAATCTCAGTTTGGTTGGCACATTATCCAAGTCAACGATGTGCGTGATATGAGCTTCCCTAGCTTTGAGGAAGTCAAACCACAACTTGAGGAGATGCTCCGTCAAAAACAATTGACCGAGTACCAAGAGTCGTTGATGAAAAAAGCAAAAATCAATTAAAGCCACAAAAAAGCCCCAACCAGTTTACCCGTTGGGGCTTTTTTTACTTACAGAGCATATATCAAGAGACCAGTAGCTGCTGCAAGCCCGCTTCGTCTAAAATCGTAATACCTAACTGCTCGGCGCGCGTTAGCTTCGATCCTGCTTCTGCTCCTGCCACCACATAATCCGTCTTTTTTGAAACAGAACCTGTGACTTTACCACCAGCTGCTTCAATTTGTGCTTTGGCCTCGTCACGTGTCCAGTTAGGCAAAGTTCCCGTTAATACAAAGGTTTTACCGGCAATCGCACTAGCAGTCGTCACTGCTGTCGGTGCCGGAGACTGAGGCTGTACCCCAACCTGTTGTAGCTGTTCTAGGACCTGAATGTTATGCGGTTCGGCAAAAAAATGAGCAATAGATGCCGCCACAACCGGCCCTACATCATTAACCTGTAACAGTTGCTCTTGCGTTGCCTGCATAAGATGCGAGAGTGTTCCAAAATGCTCAGCCAGCGCTTTGGCTGTGGCTTCACCAACATGCCGAATTCCCAATGCATAAATCAAACGCGCTAAAGGCGGGGTTTTAGCCGCAGCAATCGCCTGAACCACATTTGCAGCCGACTTCGCCCCCATACGCGGATAAGCCGCCAGCTCTAGGGTTTGTAAAGTAAATAAATCTGCTAGGTTTTTTACACGACCACTATCGACCAGTTGCTCTATGAGCTTAGTGCCGAGACCTTCGATATCCAGCGCCTTACGACTGGCCGCATGCTCCAAGCTCTGCTTACGTTGCGCCGCACAGACCAGCCCCCCCGTACAACGAGCAATGGCCTCGTCTTCGGGGCGCTCAATCGCAGAACCGCAGACGGGGCATTCTGTAGGGAATACAAACTGCTGTGTATGCGCTGGCCGTAAATCTAATACCGGAGCCACTACCTCGGGAATCACATCCCCAGCGCGACGTACAATCACGGTATCACCGATACGCACATCCTTACGTCGAATCTCGTCTTCATTATGCAAGGTCGCATTGGTAACAGTAACCCCGCCTACTTCGACTGGCTCTAAGCGAGCAACCGGTGTTATGGCACCCGTTCTCCCGACTTGTACCTCGATAGCGAGTAGCTTCGTCGTGGTTTCCTGAGCTGGAAATTTATGCGCAATTGCAAAGCGTGGGGCTCGTGCCACAAAGCCTAAAGCGCGCTGCCAGGCTAAATGGTTTACCTTATACACCACGCCATCAATTTCATACGGTAAGGCTTCGCGCTCAGCCATGGTTCGTTGATAAAAATCCATTAAAGCCTGCACCCCCTGTAACACCGCTCGATGCGAATCCACGGGGAAACCAAACTGTTGCAGCCAATCTAACATGTCAGACTGGGTCGAAAAAGGCTCAGCTTGGTCCGTGTCCCCGGCAAACAGATCCGCTTGAGTTCCCGATGGCATTTCTATCGCCCCCCAGCCATAAGCATAAAAGCGCAAAGGGCGTTGTGCTGTGATTTTCGGATCAAGTTGGCGCAAGCTGCCCGCTGCCGCATTGCGTGGATTAGCAAAAGGTTTTTCCCCTCGCTGGTGCTGCTGCTGGTTTAATACGATAAAATCCGCATGGTGCATTAAGACCTCGCCACGCACCTCTAGCACCAAAGGCCAAGTGCTGGGCTCCCCTTGCAACTGCAAAGGAATGGATTTAATCGTACGTACATTAGCCGTAATATCCTCACCGGTATAGCCATCACCTCGTGTAGCAGCTCGCACAAGCACACCCTTTTCATAACGCAAGCTAACCGCTAAACCATCAAACTTATATTCTGCGTTATAGGATAAGGATTCGGTGGCTTTTAATAACCCTTGCTGTTTTAGACTGTCTGTAACCCGCTTATCAAAGGCGATTAACTCGTCCTCAGCAAAAGCATTCCCTAATGACAACATGGGTACCGCATGAGCAACAGGACTAAAAGCAGTAGAGGGTGTAGCCCCTACACGCTGTGTAGGCGAATCGGCTGTCACCCACTCCGGATGCTCCGCTTCCAGTTGCTGGAGCTCACGCAACAAAGCGTCATATTGCGCATCCGCAATGAGCGGGTCATCCAACACATAGTACCGATAGTTATGATAATGCAGTTCTTTTTTTAATGCTTCTAAACGCTGCTTCACGCAAAAACCCGCTGTGTACGTGGCTCGCCGGCATAAAAACCAGCTTGCTCAATTTGTTCATACATTTGATAAAGCTGTTGATCAATTTCATCATCAAAATGATCCGTTAACAGCTGTCCCTGATCATCGACCAACTCACCACCTAAACGAGCTGCCAAATCCCGCCCTACTGTCGCCATACGACTGAAAGCCTGCTCATCTTTAGGGCTATTTGGTAAGTCCAATAGAAAATCCAAACGCTCAACCGAAGCTGACAACATAGCTAAAGCAGGCTTGCCATTAAACAACAAGGTAAAACGCGGCAAGCCTGAGCTTGCCAACCATGCCAATTGCTGGCCATACTCCATAAAACCAGCACTCACTACAACTTGGCGTACTGTTTCTGTAGAGGTGGGCTCTGCCAAACGCAAACTTAAGCCCACCTGAGCATCTAGGCTCGCACACAGCTGATCTAACTGCTGTGCTTGTGCCACGACTTCGGCCTGCTCCGGCCCATCTACTGTGCCATCTAGCTGTTGAGCTAAATTTTGGGCTGCCATCCATAACCGAGACCAATCAATATCCGTAAGGGGGCCACGACGGTTCGCCAATAAAACAACCAGCTGTATCGAAGTATAGGCTTCTTGATCATGAGGGTAAGCATGATGCTCACCATTAACGGCTGTAGCAAATAGTCGTACGGGCTTCGTATCCACACGTAAATAAGCCCGCAACAAATCGATGAGCTCACCCCCTGGCACGGGCTGGGGAAAATGCACATCAATCACAGCTTCTGTAGTGGGATCTATCTCTTCGGCCGGAATAGCCGGTTCCGCTTTATCCTCGGCTAATGTTTCTGCTATACGTACCGTTGGCTCACGCCGCTCCTTATCCGCTTCTAGCTGTGCCATCAGTGGATCAGCAGGTACTTCGGGAAATTTCCCCTGCATTTTGCGGCGAATACGTCGATCTTGCCACCAGTTGAACACTACGACTAGCAAAATCAGTACCGCCCCCAGCGCCACCAACCCTATTTGCAAATCACTCATTATGCGACCCGACCCTTTTTAGGCTAAACATATTAACGATATTATGACAATATTATTGCGCCATTTCGACTGCAGCAGCCATATCTACAGCAACAATACGGGAAACCCCCTGTTCTTGCATGGTCACTCCAACCAGTTGCTTGGCCATTTGCATAGCAATTTTATTGTGAGAAATAAATAAAAACTGTGTTTGATCACTCATACTCTGAACTAAATTGGCATAGCGCTCTGTGTTGGCATCATCTAAAGGCGCGTCGACCTCATCCAGCAAACAAAATGGTGCGGGGTTTAGTTTAAAAAAAGCAAAAACCAAAGCCGTTGCTGTCAATGCTTTTTCTCCACCCGATAACAGTTGGATTGTACTATTACGCTTACCCGGTGGCTGAGCCATGACTTGAACACCTGCATCAAGAATTTCATCCCCTGTCATCATTAGTTTGGCCTCCCCCCCACCAAAAAGTTGTGGAAACAGATTACCAAAATGCTGATTAACTTCGTTAAAAGTACTTTGTAGTAATGCTCGCGTTTCTCTATCAATTTTTCGAATCGCATTTTCTAGGGTTTCTATAGCTTGGGTCAGATCATCATGTTGCGACTGGAGATACTGTTGGCGCTCTTGAGCCAAACGGAGCTCCTCTAGGGCTGCCAAGTTAACCGCCCCCAGTGCTGTAATCGCTCGGTTCACGCGCTGTACTTCTGTCTGTAGCCAAGTGACTTTATGCCAATTTTCGGGTTGCTCTTGCATAAAAGCCGCTAAATCCTGCCGGTCCACCTGCTGAGCGTTTAGCTGCTCAGCATATTGCTCTACGGTCATACGAGCCGCTTGCTCTGCAAGCTGCAGCTCAATGACTCGTTGACGTAAAGGCTCGATCCCATCCCCAGTCTGATGGCGATTTTGCTCTAAGTCTTGCAGCTGCATCGCAAGCTCTGCTAAATGTTTTTGCTGCTGCTGTACCTGATCCTCTTGCTCTACACGCTGCTCTAAAGCCTCTTGCAACATCGCATGTAGTTCATCCACATCGATATGCTCGTATTCACTCTCTAGACCAGCAAGCTCCATTTGCGTACGCTGAGCCAAATCGAATGCTTGCTGCTGACTACGTAAAAGCTCATCAACACGAGCCTCTATTAAGCTTTTATTATATTGTAAGCGCTGATGTTGCTGTTCGATTTCACGCAACTGCTGTCGTAATTGCTGACAGATATTGTCAATATCCGTTAACTTCTCCTGATACTGCTCGATGTGCTCATTGAGCTCTTCGATTTGCCATGCGAGCTCTTCTTGCTGTAAAGCAATCTCCTCGCTCTGTAACCGGTAGGTATCCAACTGCTCTGTTATTTCTTCGATCTCTTGCTTTAACTGTTGCTTGCGTTGTTGTGCTTGCTGCTGGAGCTGCAACGCCTGCTGATAAACAAAACGCTGCTCATGCATTTGTTGCGTGCTCGTTTGCACCTGCTCTATCTGTTGTTGCACCGCTAAACGCGTTTGCTCCACGTGTTGTTGAGCCTGCTCAAATTGTGTTTGTGCCACATCTACATGTAAGCGCTGTGCTTTCGCTGCTTTCTTTTGCTCCTCGATCAGCTGCTGTCTAGCGAGCACACCGGCCTGCTCTGAGTCGGCAGCGTACAATAAAACCTGATAAGCTTGAACGATATGCCCTTCGGGAGTCACCAACATCGCTTCGGCAGGTAGTTTTGCTCGCTGAGCCAAAGCCTCAGAAAAAGTAGGAACACTATACACA
>JAAYRP010000245.1 GCA_012518715.1 Alcaligenaceae bacterium
AAGGTGAAATCGACCATCAATATAAAGGCGCCCCCAAAGCCCAACTAGGCCTCACGCCCTGGTTTGATATGGAAAACCGCCAAATCGAAACACCCGTAATCTTTGGTCACTGGTCGACACTAGGCTTATATATGCGTGCCGATGTGATGGGAATTGACACCGGATGCTTATGGGGTGGACAGCTCACGGCTGTAGATTTACGTACACGCCAAATTGTACAAGTCGCCAACCAAGACGGTCCCCTACGCCCAAACTAGCATAGTGCTAAAGCGCTTTTTGGATAGCAGTCTGAGCTTGAAGTGCTGTTTCCACGCGCCCCTGCTGTCGATTCTGCGCATGCGGCAATACGGCTAAAAACTCACACTCCACCCGCACTCCGGGGCGACTTAAAAGCAACCACATATTTTGCAAAAGACTTTGTTCCCCGACAAACGCCACTCGGGGGCTGCGCTGTTCACCATCATAAAAACGCAACACTAAGGGCTGAATATCCACCCCTGTGCTCAATGCGGTTTCAAATAAGCTTGCATGAAAACTGCCCACTGCCAAACCATCAGAAGTTGTGCCCTCAGGAAACAATCCAACCGCTTGATTTTGTCTAAACAACGCCTGCATTTGCTCTGATACATGCTTAATGGCTTGGCGCTGCCCGCGCTCGATAAACACCGTACCAGCCCCCGCTACTAGCCAACCCAATACCGGCCAACGGCGGATTTCACTTTTTGCCACAAAAGCCGTTGCACGCTGAGCATTCAAAATAAAAATGTCTAACCATGACACATGATTAGACACAAATAACACCGGTGTGGCCGTCACCACCTGCCCTATATAATCCACGCGAACTCCGCACCAGTGCAATAATCCACGGGACCACCACCGAATTTGCTGATTACGCCCTGCTTGCTGCAAAAAAGGAAAAACTAAAGCAAGTAAAAGCAGCCCCAGCCCTACCCACAAAAAAAGCGCGCTAAGGCGCCATACAAATCGCCACACGCTCATTCTGCTTTTTGATCCAACCACCGTTGTAATATCACCGCCGCTGCCACTGCATCATCGTCAGCATGCGTCGCTAAAATAGCCTGTGCCTCTAGACTTGAGCCTCGTTCATCGACTAAGTGCACCATCAGACCATAGCGTCCATGCAGTTGATGCGCAAAGCGCCGACAGCGCAGCGAACTATACTGCTCCTGCCCATCTAAAGTTAATGGCAGCCCGACGACAACCGCATCAGGTTGCCACTCCTCTAATAACTGCTCGATTTGAGCGAAACGCTCTTGCTTTGTCACGGGACGTAAAATTGTCAACGGACGCGCCTGTGCGGTTAGGGTATTGCCTATGGCCACACCGATTTTTTTAAGGCCATAATCAAAGCCGAGTAATGTTGCGGCCTCAGGCATGACCTGCAGTTCCTGTCAACATAATAGGATCAATACCAAGCTGCGCTAACGCGGCTTGGTAGCGCTCCGACGCGGGGATAGTAAACAAAATATCCACATTAGCCTCCACATGGAGCCAAGCCCCTTGGGCCATTTCCTCTTCAAGCTGCCCCTCGCCCCAGCCTGCATAGCCTAAAGTAACCAGCAACTGATCAGGGCCACCACCGGCCGCCACCTCTTGCAATACATCACGCGAGGTCGTTAACGCCACATCCCCCATACGAATACTCGAGCTGTAATCCCCCACAGGCTGATGCAGCACAAAACCACGATCGGTCTGTACCGGCCCCCCAAAAAACACCGGTGTGTCTTGACGCACCCCAATCTCTAGTGATAGGTCTAAATCAATGCGCTGAAGTAGGTCGCCCAAAGTTAAATCTGTCGGTCGATTGATCACAATCCCTAAAGCGCCCTCTTCGTTATGCTCACAGATATAGATGACCGTATCCGCTAAGCTTCCTCCCACCATGCCGGGCATGGCGACCAGCAACTGCCGCGAAAAATCCACGCGCTGTAGGTGAGACGATGTTGTTGTGGTTGGCATCACAATCTCCTGGAATCAAAACAACCAAGGGAATAAGGCGTTAAAGACATGGATACGTTAGACTTCAATCATTTCAAAGTCTTCTTTACGCGCACCACACTCAGGGCACACCCAGTTAGGGGGGACGTCTTCCCATTTGGTGCCTGGAGCGATGCCCTCTTCGGGTAAACCGGCTTCCTCATCATAGATCCATCCACAGATCAAACACATCCATGTACTCATAATAAAACTCACTAAAAAACAGGGATTGCCCGAAACAAGAGGCAATCTATTAAAATGAACTGATAATACTGAAAATAAACAAAAGATAGTACCTGTTTATTTTTGATTCACGCTAATCGTTTCGCATTTTTTCATTTTCATGGCTGCTATGACTGCAACCCCTCCGCCCACCGTATTGATTTTTGCACCATTAGACCCAACGGGGGCTATGTATCTGCCTGCCGATGCCATCAGCTGCGCCGCTGTCGGTTGTCACGCTTTGAGTATCGTCACCGCATCACATGTTCAAGATACGACTCACACGGAACAAATCACCCTTACAGCACCGGATATTCTGTATGATCAAATGCGGTGCTTACTTGAGGATATGTCGGTACATAGTATCAAAGCCGGTCCTATTTATAGCATTGATACCGCCAGCGTGTTAGCGCAAATCGCAGCGGACTACCCAGATTTGCCCTTGGTGCTCCACCTACAATCCATCCCTGACGACAGTATTTTAAGCAATGATGCCGATGTGGATGAGATTACCGACGCCATCTGTCAGCTCGTTGTCCCACAAGCTGATTTGGTTGTGGCTGACCAGACCCTTCTTATGCAATGGCAGGCAGACGGGCTGCTGCCCGAGCAAAACAACCCGATCAATAGCTTATTGGACTGTGGTACCGAATGGGTATTTTGCTCACTGCCCCAGCCTGAGTCCGTTACGGTTTTGCACCAGCTTTATAATCAAGATGGTTTACAACAGCAATGGCAAAGCCCTGTGCCATCGGCACGGCTGCAAGACACCGAAGGATTATTAAGCACCAACATCTGCGCTTTTTTGGCCAAAGGGCTACCAATGGCCGAGGCCTGTGCCGCAGCAATCCACCATATACATGATGCCATTCCCCATGCTTTTCAAGCAGGAATGGGCGCTCGCATTATAAACCAAGGTCTGAACCGGAACTAGAATGACAGCCTCTTTACCCTTACGCTTTCCACGTGGCTTATACGGTATCACCCCCGAATGGGAGGATACTGCGCGCCTACTGGACGCGATTCGTGCTGCTTATGATGGGGGCATGCAAGTGCTGCAATGGCGTCGTAA
>JAAYRP010000039.1 GCA_012518715.1 Alcaligenaceae bacterium
AAAAAAAGGTTTATGCCAAAGCATAAACCTTTTTTAGTAATGTGGTCGGGGCGGCGGGATTCGAACTCGCGACCCTCTGGTCCCAAACCAGATGCGCTACCAGGCTGCGCTACGCCCCGAAAGACTTAACTATAGCATGACTTAAAATAAAAAAGCAAGCCTTTTGTGAAAAAATGTTTTTTTATCTGTCTCCCCCCTGTTTTAGAGGGGGAAAGACTATGGAATGATAGCAATCCCAAAGCGAATTTGTGATTGGCTGCGTTGGTTGTAATGCAAAAGCGTTTCGCCGTAGCCCTTGTAGTATTGAGCGTAGAGATAACCATTCATATTAAGTGGGGTACGCTTTAAAGGCCAAGAAGCATCCACCTGGGTGGTTTTACGGTTGTGCTTACCACGTTGATAGGTACCGGTTAAAGCAAGACCGTAATCTTGTTGCCAGCGTAGTTTCCATTCCACATTGCCCATATAGTCACGGTAGTCTGGGTTATCGCTGCTGACGCCAAAGTATTTCTTTACGCGAGGCATAAAAGTCAGCGTGCTGCCCCCATCAAATAGGTAATTGAACTCGGGCTGAATATAGAAATCATTAATAGAGCGGGAGTCGTCGCCGCTTTTACCATTAGACTCATGTTCCGCCCCGGCATTTAAACCCAAATAAAAAGGCGAATTATTATTTTGCCAAAGTTTTTCTTTATACCAAAAGACACTGGGGTTATACGTAGTATCGATAAAAGGCATGGAATCGGAACTTAAATCCCACAATGAACGCTGTGTGTAAGCCAGATATAAATGGTTATGAAAACCTGATTTTTTTTCATCCTCAGGGTTAAAGAGACGATATTTAAAGCTAACTTGGAAACGCGCGTTCGTTTCAGGTTTAGAGCCAACAATAAAATAAATAGGCTCATAAGAAGAAATCGCATTTCGGAAATTGTCAAAAACAACGCTGCTATGTGGATTTTGTGGGGCTTGCGCCACAGCCGGGCCATAGGTAGGAGAAATGCCTTGAGCGGTTAGTTGCTCTTGGGGGATTTCTGGGTCGGGTTGACCAATGGGGGCGGCACCTGCATCAATAATGGGGGCAAGCGCAAGCTGATTGGCAAGCAGAGCACCATTGGGGCTGGTGTCTAAAGCAAATAGATCGGGAGCCCCTTCAATGCTAAGCACTTGGACGCCTTTGGCCGCGCTAGGTACCACGGCCTCCCACTCAACCAATGTAAAGCTATTGACGGGCACACGTAGCTCTTGGGCAGGCTGTTTTAAAGAGGCCAGGCTACGCATCACATCGCCGTCCGCATGACGCCACTGCAGCACCAGATGCTCAGGGGGGGACCAAGTTAACGCATTAGCCTCATCATTAAATAAAAGCGCGCGCACGGTAATTTTTTCACCTGGCTGAGCGTGATTTTCAACTAAGGAATAGCTAATACCTGCGTGGGCACTGAACAATGGAAGCCAGCAGAGAGTTAAAAAGCAAAGCGTTTTATATAGGACGTATCGCATAGCTCATAGCTGTTAATAGAATAAAAAGAAAGGGTCGCTGCCAATGTAGCACTATTTGGCTTAAGATAGTGGGTGGTTGGGGCTTAGCCACATACGAGGATGACCGCTATGCTTTGCCACGGGTAAATATTTTGCGTTCTACTCATTTACTGCATTTTTTGCGTAAAACCTTAACCTCTTACGAGGAGCAGAAACGGCGTGGCTATTCTAATCAAAGATAGGGTATAATGCTTTTTTTATGCGCGTCTGTAGCTCAGCTGGATAGAGCACCCGCCTTCTAAGCGGGCGGTCACAGGTTCGAATCCTGTCAGACGCGCCATGTCTTTTGTTGTATCAGCTCGTCATTTCTTCTATTTTTAATCCCCCAAATCGCTCATAAAAATACGGTGCCGCATCGGGTGCATCGGGGTCTTCGGTGCGCAGGGTTGCTAAGATATGCGTCTGCGATGGCTGCGCTAAATAGCGGTAGAGTTGCTGACAAAGCTCATAGGCTTGCTTGCCTATCCAGTTTTTAGGTAGGAGCGCCAGCGGTAGCTGTGGGTCATGCAGTTGAGCCCGTCTAAACTCATGAATTAAGAGGGTGCGTGTCACAAAAGCCTGTTCTGCATCAAGGATGGGTGTTTGTTGTAGATGTGCTAGCACTGGCTCAAAATGAGCAATAAAGCGTTGATAGCGCTCGACAATCTCATCAAGCTGCCAGCAGTCTTTAATCAACGTGGACAAAGGTAGGCTATGAGATAAATCCGTATCTTGGATCTGAGTGACGTACACAGCCTGACTGCATTGCGCGTCCTCGATTAATTGATCCAGTGTACTCAGATCAGGGTTAGGATGAATAAAAGCAAAGGGGGATAACGCCCCAAAGCCTTCCCATAAAAGGGCTTTGCGTAAGTCTGCGCGTTGTTTGGTGCTAATGTCAGCAGAAATAAAAAACAACTGCGTCCACTTGCCATCCCACTCCAAGTAGTTAGGGGTATAGATGCGTTGGTGAGCTTTTTGAAAGCGGACAGAAGCCTGGGGGCGTAGGGTATACATGCTACGGCGCCCCTCGCGTTGCGCACTTAGCCAACCTTCTTCTGCTAAGCGGTAGACACTGGTGCGAACCAAGCGGTCATTAATACCAAAAGGAGCGAGCAATCGAATCAGACTGCCTAGCCATAGGGCTCCGCCATGTGGGCGGATGACATCACCAAATAAGGTCATGACCAGTGATTTGGTGCGTGGAGGTTGGTGGCTCAAATAGTCTTGGCTCCACTGCGTTAAAAAAAGATCGGACATGGAATCGTTGTTCTCGTTTTAGGAATCGTATATATACTACAAAATTTTCTACATAGAGGGGTAAATTGTATCGTTATTTGTATAGATAAACCCAAACTAAGTAGAAGCCCTAGGGTTAGAGATAGGGGCTGGCTAACCAAATAATACGATTGATAAGTCGTTGCTTAAAAGGGATTTGAGCGAGTTTTTCTAAGCTGAGCGCTTCAGCTGAGTAGATCTCCTCATCAATCGCCTGCTCGATTTGTTGTGCGATATCACGACAATAAATTTCTACATCTAGCTCAAAATTTAGCCGTAAACTACGTGGATCCAGATTAGATGAGCCCACATAGCTCCATTGGCCATCGATAGTGATCAGCTTAGAGTGGTTAAAAGACCCTGTTGCCATCCATACGTGGCACCCCGCTTCAATCACCTCGTTAATTTGCGCTAGCATAGCGCGGCTGACAAGTTGCAAGTTATTTTTTTTAGGGATGACAATATCGACGCGTACTCCACGACGAGCGGCGGTATTGAGTGCCCCCATCAGTACTTGATCGGGTAAAAAGTAGGGGGATTGAATGCGGATGTGTCGTTGGGCAACAGCAAAGGCGCCTTGCAGCATCGAGTGAGTGCTGGCTAAAAATCGATCCGGCCCAGAGCGTACGCAACGCGCGGGAACCTGTGGCAAGGGAGTGTCCCAAGTACACGCACACCAAAAATCATAGTTTAAGGTTTCATTAGTGGTAAATTCCCAATCATGGGCAAAGGTAGACATCAGCTGCAGTACCACAGGGCCTTGAAAGCTGAAATGGGTGTCTTTTGCCGGTTTGTTGTGGGTAAATTCGCTACAAAAACCTTCGCGTATATTCATACCACCCGTAAAAGCAATACGCCCGTCAACGATCAAAATTTTGCGGTGACTGCGTAAGTTCGCATAAGGGCGTTTAAAAAAACTAAGCGGCAGTAAAGGAATAGACATAAACAGGGCACAAGTAATGCCGTGTTTACGCAGTAAGCGATGAACAGGAGGGTGGGAATAACGCACACCAATGGCATCAATCAGTACACGTACGCGTACACCACGTTGTTTAGCTTGAACAAGGGCATCAACAAACTGCTGACCGATACGATCATTATCAAAAATGTAGCTTTGTAGGGCAATAGAGTGTTCTGCTTGGTGGATAGCGTCGAGCATGGCGGGATAGGCTTCGTCACCACCTTGTAGCAGCTGGATGTGATTGCCACTGCGCAATTGAAAATAACTGATTTGATTCCCTAGCGTTTGCAGGGCTTCTAAATGCTCATCAAACTGTTGCCGCAGATTAGTCACTACTGGCGTATCATAGTTAATGTATTCTTTGATTTGTTTGTCACGCTGCTCGCTGATTTGCGTTTGGCGTACGCGGTTAACGCCGGCAATAATATATAAAATCGAGCCCGCAAAAGGGGATAAAAGAATGATTCCCACCCACCCGATGGCAGCACGCACTTCTTTTTTATTCATGGCGGCGTGAATGGCTGTGGGGATGCTGATAACCAAGCTTAAAACTAAGGCTATATGTGGCCAGTACTCTAGCCAGAAATCATGCAAAAGTTGAGACAAATTAACCATCGCGTGGGCCAGAGGCTAAAGGACGAGTTTGAAGAGAGTGAATCCAGTTTGGGTTGGGGGAGCCATTGCAGGCAAATTGCCAATCCGGTGTGTTTGCCACAGTCATCCTATCGTATCCTTTTGTTAAACCAAAGACTACTATAAGGGTATTGGGCTAAAAAACAAAAAAGCCCGTATAAAATAATTATACGGGCTTTAAAATCTTGGGGTGATCGACGGGGCTCGAACCCGCGACAACCGGAATCACAATCCGGGACTCTACCAACTGAGCTACGATCACCATTATTTGCAAGTGTTGGGTAGTACCCCTTGCAAAGAAATATAACTATAACATAAAAAATAAAAAAATGCACCACTTGTGTTTTTGTTAAGCTACTATTTGGTGAGCAGCTTATGCATCACCCCTAGAGGAACACGTTTAACCCAAGGAGCATACCCATTATAGTAGGGCTCCCGAAGAGATAAAGGACATCGCTTATGGCTCAATATTTTGAAGTGCATCCTCAAAATCCTCAGGCTCGTCTTTTAGCACAAGCCGCGGATTTATTGGCTAAAGGTGGCTTGGTAGCTGTACCTACGGATTCGAGTTATGCCGTGGTAGCACGCTTAGATGACAAGGCCGCCGCCGAAAGCTTACGCCGGCTGCGGGGGCTTGATGAGCGTCATCATTTAACACTGGTTTGCCGAGACTTAGCGGAAATCAGCACGTTTGCGCGCGTAGATAATAGCCAGTACCGTTTATTAAAGTTAGCGACCCCTGGCCCATGGACTTTTATTCTTGAGGCGACAAAAGAGGTACCTCGTCGTGTGTCACATCCCTCGCGTAAGACCATCGGGATCCGCGTGCCCCAAAATCGGGTGCTGCTCGACTTAATCGATCAGGTGGGGGCCCCTTTGCTGTCTACTACTTTGATTCCAGAGGGCGAAGAGCAAGCACTCAATGATGCGCAAGACATTCTGGAGCGTTATGAGCACCAGCTTGCAGCGGTCATTGATGGGGGAGCGTGTCCTGCAGACTCAACAACAGTGATTGACTTAAGTAGCGGCCAGCCCGAAGTATTGCGTGTGGGCTTAGGCGATCCGAAAAAATTAGGTTTAGAATAGACCCCAACAACTTAATGCAATAAACATGGCGTAGAGCCGTATACAGTTTACCTATGGAAAGTTTTATTCAAACACTGGCGGTCTACGCTATCCCTGTCTTATTTGGTATTACCTTACACGAAGCCGCGCATGGATATGTAGCGCGGTATTTTGGTGATCCAACGGCAGAGCAAGCAGGGCGAATTAGCCTAAATCCGACGCGTCATATCGACCCGGTTGGAACCATTGTGGTGCCTTTGTTCTTGTTGATTTCAACAAAATTACTTGGCGGGGCGGGGCTACTTTTTGGTTGGGCAAAGCCTGTCCCAGTGGATTGGTCTCGTTTACGTCATCCTAAAAGAGATATTTTGTGGGTGGCGTTGGCTGGTCCGGCATCTAATTTGCTTATGGGCATAGGCTGGGTTTTGATATTACGCATTTTATTAATGCTAAATATGGACATCAGTGATTTTTGGGGGCGCATGGCCATTGCCGGTGTTCAGGTAAATTTAGTCTTAATGGCGCTGAACCTAGTCCCCCTACCGCCTTTAGATGGCGGGCGTATTGTATACAGCCTCTTGCCCCAGCCTTATGCCGATCAGTATGCTCGTATTGAACCCTATGGCATGTTGATTCTGATTGTATTAATGTTTACAGGGGCACTATGGCTGCTTTTGCAACCCTTTTTGCTCGCAGGGCAGTGGATTATTCGTTTATTCTTATGATTTTGCCGTGAATCCGGTAAACTTATACGTTACTTCTTTTATTTTTGGCTTTAGCTCGTCTTATCCAGGAGACTTTATCTATTATGGCTAGTTCGGATACTGCAACCCCTATTTTTCAAGGCAGCATGGTTGCCCTTGTTACGCCAATGCTTCCCGATGGAAGTCTGGATTTTGACGCTTACCGAAAACTTATCGACTGGCACGTTAACGAAGGTACGGATGTTTTAGTTGTGGTAGGCACAACTGGCGAATCGCCTACCGTCGATATGGACGAGCACGCCGAGTTGATTCAGGTGGCGGTCGAACACGCAAATGGGCGTATCCCAGTGATTGCCGGCGTAGGTGGCAACTCCACCGCCGAAGCGATCGAGTTGGCTGCGCATGCCCGTGACGTGGGGGCGCAAGCTGGGCTGTCGGTGGTACCTTATTACAACAAACCCACCCAAGAAGGTTTATATCAGCACTTTAAAAAAATTGTAGAAACCGTGGATCTCCCCACGTTTTTATACAATGTGCCTGGGCGCACCGTAGCGGATATGTCCAATGAAACCATTTTGCGTTTGGCACAAATCCCCAACATTATTGGGGTCAAGGACGCAACCGGTGATATAGGTCGATTAGGTCAGCTATTACGCGATAAGCCCGAAGACTTTATTGTGCTCAGTGGCGATGACCCCACCGCTGCCGCACTTATCTTATTGGGCGGCAAGGGCAATATTTCTGTCACGGCAAACGTAGCACCGCGCCTAATGAAACAGCTTTGCCAAGCCGCTTTAGATGGTGATTTGGCCACAGTACGCCAATTAAATGCTAAATTGGCGGATCTTAATCAGGCTCTCTTTATCGAGGCCAACCCCATTCCTGTAAAATGGGCGCTGGCTGAAATGGGCTTAACACAGCTTGGCTACCGTTTACCGATGACACCGCTTAGTGCGCAACATCACGACGGCTTGCGCCAAGTGCTTAATGACGCAGGGTTGCTCGCATGAAATTAATCCCTAAATCCACCGCGTGGCTAGTAACCACGGGGCTAAGTCTCACGCTTTTAGGCGGCTGTTCTGCTTTAAATCAGATCACAGGCAAAGAAGAAAGTGTGGATTACAAAAGCACGGTAACGGGTGATCCACTCAGTATTCCGCCCGATTTAACCCAGGCTAATCAAAATGCACGCTTCCAAGCACCGGATGCGGGGGCATTATCCTACAGCCAATACGCACAAGCACAAGCGGATCAGCCCGCTGCAGCGCAACCCGGTAACCGTATTCTGCCCGAACAAGAGGGCATTCAAGTCATGCGTGACGGGGATTTACGCTGGTTAGTGGTGGACAAGCCTGCCGAGCAAATCTACCCGCACATCCTCGAGTTTTGGAATAACCAAGGCTTTACCATCCATTCCGAGGACCCTAAAGCCGGCATGGTGCTGACGGACTGGGCAGAGAATCGAGCAAAAATCCCAGACAGTTGGATTCGCTCCTTGCTCAGTTCAGTAGTGGATCAGGTTTTCGATAGCGGTGAGCGTGAGCGTTTCCGTACACGACTAGAGCGTGTAAATGGTAAAACGGAAATCTATATCAGCCACCAGCATATGTACGAAACCCCCACTACTGATGGCGCTGCATTTAAATGGGTACATGGTAAAGAAGACCCGGGTTTGAATGCCGTGATGCTGGCGCGCTTGATGGTGTTCTTGGGCACAGATATCGAACAGGCTCAAGCACGGGTAGCACAGGCTGAAGCAGCCGATGGGGCACCAGTGGTACAGGTTCAAGACACATCCGATCAGCGCCAGCTCGTAATTAACGAAGGCTTTGACCGTGCTTGGCGTCGTGTTGGGGTGGCGATTGATTCGGCAGGCTTCTCTGTCGAGGATCGCGACCGCAGTGCCGGCGAATATTACATTCGTTATTTGGATGCGGATAGCGGCGAGAAAATCGAACAACCTAATATTATTGGTCGTATTTTCCGTGCGCGTAACACCGCCGAGGCACAGCGCTTCCGTATTCGTGTCACGGCCCAAGGCAATAGCAGTCTGGTTCAAGTCGTGGACGATGCCGGTCAGGTACAGACCACACCTACGGCGGGGCGCATTATTAATGTGTTGTCCAATCACATGACGCGTTAAACCCGATACGCCAGAAAAAACCCTACTTTTCAGTAGGGTTTTTTTGTATCTATAAGGCATCTATACGATAATGGGAATTATTATCATTAACGTTGATTGGGAGGAATGACATGCCATTACCGACTCGTATGCCTAAAGACTCTCATGGATCCAATTATCAGTACCGACCGCGCTGGTGGCAGATTGCGTTAAGCGCGGCGGCATTATTTGTTGTGCCTGTAGGGCTGGCAGCCTATTGGTTTTAAACCGTGTAGGATTGGCGCCAACGGTACAACAGGTCTAAAGCAGCCCGTGGGCTTAGCTCATCAATATCTAGGGACTGAAGGGCTTGTTGTAGCTCAAGTGCTAACTCTTGTTCCGCACTCAAGCTCGGCGCTGGAGCCGAAGCCGGAGCGGCAGAAAATAAATCCAGTTGTGGTTGATGAGCATGCTGTTGCTCCAGACGAGCCAGCTCAGCGCTAGCATTGTGAATGACGGCAGCAGGGATACCGGCCCGTTGAGCCACTTGAATACCATAACTACGGCTAGCGGGGCCTTCGCGCACCTCGTGTAAAAATGCGATACCGTCTTTGGTTTCGGCAGCAGCTAGATGGACATTTAAGGCGGCTTTTTGCTCATCGGCTAAACGTGTTAGCTCAAAATAATGCGTAGCAAACAGGGTTAAACAACGATTATGTTGTAATAAACGCTGCGCAATCGCCCAGGCGAGCGATAAGCCATCATAGGTAGAAGTACCACGCCCAATCTCATCCATTAACACCAAACTGTGTTCGGTTGCGGCAGATAAAATGGCCGCCGCTTCGGTCATTTCCATCATAAAAGTAGAGCGCCCACCCGCCAGATCATCAGCCGCCCCAATACGGGTGAAAATGCGATCTAATGGGCCAATGACGGCTTGCTCAGCCGGCACAAAGCTACCGGTTCTGGCCAGAAGCGCAATCAGCGCCGTTTGGCGCATATAGGTGGATTTACCCCCCATGTTCGGGCCGGTGATCATGAGCAGTCGTTGCTGATCATGGAGCTCGCAGCCATTAGCGATAAAGTGCTCTATGGTGTGCTCTACCACAGGATGGCGCCCAGCTTGGATACGGATTTCAGGATGATCGCTCAACTCTGGTGCCACCCAGTGATTAGCTAATGCATGGTGGGCAAAACTGGCTAGGGCATCAATTTCAGCTAAAGCCGCTGCGGCGACGGAAAGCATGGCTGCATAGGGAGCAAGCTGCTCTAACAAGGCATCAAACAGGGCTTTTTCTCGGTTTAGACTGCGCTCTTTGGCCGAGAGCACCTTGTCTTCCCATTCTTTTAGCTCTGGCGTAATAAAGCGCTCCACATTTTTTAATGTCTGTCGACGACGATATTCCGTGGGGACCTGATCAGCTTGAGCGCGGCTAACCTCGATGAAAAAACCATGGACGCGATTGTATTCGACCTTAAGATTGGTGATGCCAGTACGCTCGCGTTCGCGTGCTTCTAGCTGCAGCAAAAAAGCACCACTGTCGGTAGCCAGATGACGTAGCTCGTCTAATTCGGCATCATAGCCATCCGCAATCACGCCACCATCACGAACCAGCAAAGCCGGCTCAGGAGCAATGGCTTGTTGCAGGAGCTGCGTTAACGCGGGGTCCATGGCTAATGATTGCAGTTGTGTGGCAAAAGCCTGAGATTGCCCGGACAGCAGCTGCAGGTGTTGTTCGAAGGCAGGCAAAAGCTGTAGCGCATCGCGTAAGCTCGCTAACTCCCGTGGGCGTACACTAGCTAAAGCAATACGAGTAGCAATACGCTCAATATCAGGAAATTGGCT
>JAAYRP010000246.1 GCA_012518715.1 Alcaligenaceae bacterium
ATCACTATCAAAACGGCATGGTTGAACTTGCCGAACAAGGTTATGCAAACCCTGTTGTTAAAACATTCAACCATGCTCATAATGAGTTCATTGATCGTACTGCCAAACATGGTGTGGTTGGCCTGATCATTTTGCTCCTGCTGTATGGGGTGCCGCTATGGTATTTTAACCCTTATCTCAAAAATCCTGATTTAAGTATACGAGCTCTCGCTGTTAGCGGTACGATTCTACCTGTCGCTTACATTGATTTTGGGCTATCACAAACCTTTTTAAGCCATAACAGTGGGGTCATGATGTATGCGCTCTGGCTGGTCATCTGGGCCGCCTGTTTACGCAATACTATCGAGGCAAGCACGTCGCCTGCTGCCACTGAGCCTTAAACTCATTACGAATTTGTACCTCGGGCTGTATTTTGCCAATCAGAATTAACTGAATCGGGGGCGGTAGTGTCCCCAGGCCCTCTACGTAACCCGAGGCATGCTGGCTGCTCTGATAGTGCAAAAACCCTTTTACCTGCCCAGAAACACCATGCTTAGGCGCATGACAAACCCCACTAAAATGCAAATGATCCGTGCCCTGCTCGTCCAGCTGTAGCTCACAATCCCCTAGCGCCTGTTGCAAAAACGATAAGCTCTGTTGTGGATCACGCAAAACGGCAGCTTGCTTTGTAGTTAAACACTCTGTAAAGCGGGCAGGATCATAATTTTCCAGTTTTTTTAATTGCTCTGGCTTTAATAAGGCCGCCGCCTGCTGTTTGATTAACTGCAACTGTGGGCCAATGTCTTTACCCTCGGCAAAAGTTTGTGTGGTAATCTGCCATTGACCCGCCTGAGGTGCAACAGAAAGCGGAGCCGCCAAAACAGCCCCTGCACTCAAGCTCAAAACCATACTAAAAAAATATCGCTTCATACGCCTACCTATTTATATGTAGCCATCTCAATGGACGACCTCTTTTTCCAACATTAGCACAGCTAGGTTTCTCATGGATCATTTTGAAAATTTGTTACCTATCGGTGCCATTGTGCACCAAAATGCCGATGCTGCCGATGCCCATTTGGCCGCTTTTATCCAATCGCTCCAAGAGCAAGGTAAGCGCGTATTAGGCGTTATTCAAGCTCCCGAAGAGGTTAGCTACGCTTATGGTAGCCAAATGGGTATTATTAACCTAGATAATGGCGCCTATACTTCTATCGCCCAAAAATTAGGCAAGCATAACACCAGCTGTTGCTTAGACTCAGCAGCAGTCAGCCAAGCCTGTACGATTTTGCAGCACGCTCGTGCGCAAAACCCCGATCTTATTGTCGTTAACCGCTTTGGCAAGCTTGAAGCAGAAGGACAAGGCTTTGCCAGCGAGATGCTCGAGATCATGAGCCTCGGCTTGCCTATGATTACGGTTGTAGCCGATCGCTTTCTAGATGAGTGGCGTGTGTTTTCTGGCGGTTTAGCTCAAGAGATTCCTGCTCAGCTCTCAGCCATACAAAGCTGGTTTGAACAAGCTAACGCTCTCCATACTTCCTAATCAGCTTTATGACCAATCATATGAGATAAAGTAATAAGCATATAAGGTTATAATATAAACTTCTTTTTCTTATGTGCTTAAAAAAATGATCAGCAGCATTCTTGGTTTTATGGTGGGGCTCACCCTTGGCCTCACAGGAGCAGGTGGCGGGATTTTAGCAGTGCCTGCCTTGGTTTTAGGGGTGGGAC
>JAAYRP010000005.1 GCA_012518715.1 Alcaligenaceae bacterium
GACACGTACCAGCGCATTAGTGGGCGTTTGCGTCAAATAGCGAAAGATCATGCCGAAGGTCATGTGACAAAGGCTGCAACCCCGACCCAATCTAAGCCTGAGCCTGTAGTGACTAAAGCCGCAGATGGAAAAAACCCATTGCGACTAACGGTTTCCAATGCTTCGGATAAAGACTTAAGTGTATTGCGCGATGAAATGGCGTTGATGGGCACTATTTTGCACGAGGAAAAAGGCGAGGCGAGCTTAACCCTATGGTTGGACACCACGGCTTCGGCAGATGATATCGAAGCTGTATGCTGTTTTGTGGTGAATGAAGACCAGCTTTCTATCGCTTATGAGCCCGTGCCCACAGCCGAAGCCCCTGCTGAGACCGCTGAGCCGGTTGCGGACGCTGCTGAAACCGAAGCCCCTGCTGCTGAAATTAAAACCGAGATCGCAGAAGCCACTGAGCCTTCCGCTCAAGAGACGTCGCCTAAAAAAGAGACGGCAAAAACGGATGCTAAGCCCGCTGCAAAAAAAGCTGCGCGCACCGCATCTTCGAGTCGAGGTGAGTCCAGTACGCTTCGAGTCGGCGTCGAAAAGGTTGACCAGATCATTAACTTGGTGGGCGAACTAGTGATCACGCAAGCCATGTTGGTGCAAACAGCCTCGACACTTGACCCAGTATTACATGATCGATTACTCAACGGTATCGAACAATTAGAGCGTAATGCTCGCGACTTACAGGAAGCCGTGATGTCGATACGCATGATGCCGATGGAGTACGTGTTTAGCCGTTTCCCTCGGGTGGTGCGAGAGAACGCGGCGCGGATGGAAAAGGAAATCCGTTTAGTCACCAAAGGGGCTGGAACTGAGCTCGATAAAAGCTTGATCGAGCGTATTATTGACCCATTGACTCACTTGGTGCGTAACAGTATTGACCACGGGATTGAAACACCAGATCAGCGCGAGGCAGCCGGAAAAAATCGTGAGGGTACGCTAACTTTGTCCGCTCAACACCAAGGTGGGCATATTGTGATCGAGGTTTCTGATGATGGGGGTGGCTTAAAGCGAGAAAAGATCTTGAAAAAAGCGCTTCAAAACGGTCTGACGACTAATGAGAACATTCCTGATGAAGAACTCTGGCAGCTTTTGTTTGCGCCGGGTTTTTCTACAGCAGAGCAGGTGACAGCCATTTCTGGTCGTGGGGTTGGAATGGACGTAGTGCGTCGAAACATTCAAAGCATGGGTGGGCATGTACAGATGTTTTCACGCGAAGGCCAAGGTACAACCACACGTATTGTGTTGCCGTTGACGTTGGCTATTTTGGACGGCATGTCGGTGCAAGTGGGTAATGAAATTTTCATTTTGCCATTAAGCCATGTTACCGAGTCCATGCAGCCAACCCTAGAGCAAATGCGCAACATGACAGTAGAGGATCGTGTACTGTATGTACGGGGTGAGTACTTACCCGTGGTGTCTTTAGGCGAGGTATTCTCGGTAGAAAACTATGAAACTGATATGACTAAAGCGATCGCTGTAGTGCTACAGGCCGAGGACATGCGATTTGCTTTGATTGTGGATCACCTGCTTGGGCAGCATCAGGTTGTAGTGAAAAACCTCGAGGCGAATTACCGTAAAATCCCTGGGATTTCCGCCGCGACAATTCTAGGGGATGGGAGTGTGGCGTTGATTGTAGATGTGTTTGCATTACATCGACTAACACGTGATCGTCATTCAGCTTCTGTGACAGCACTTAGCTAATTAGAACGGAGTTTCCATGAGTAAAGAAGTCACTGTAGGAACCGAGCCTAGCGATAATAGTGGTAAAGAATACTTAGTTTTTATCCTAGCAGATCAAGAGTACGGGATTGATATTTTAAAGGTTCAAGAGATCCGGGGTTATGAGGCACAATCAGTGACCCGTATTGCGAATGTTCCTCCCTTTATCAAAGGGGTAACGAACCTACGCGGCGTAATTGTACCGATTGTGGACTTGCGGATTAAATTCAACCTCAAAGATGTGTCCTACGACCATCAAACGGTGGTGGTGATACTTAACTTGGAGTCCCGTGTGGTTGGCGTGGTCGTAGACGGGGTTTCTGATGTTTTGATGTTGCGTAAAGCACAGATTAGCGACGCTCCACAGTTTGGCAGCACCATTTTATCTACAGAATACCTAACGGGAATTGGCACGGTAGATGAAAGAATGCTGATTTTGGTCGACATTGAAAAACTGATGACTAGCGAGGAAATGGCATTAGTAGATAGTGCAGTGATGTAAATCAACACATTGGGTGAATCTGTCCATCTAAGGGGTAAGGGCACGACATGAAAAATTGGCTAAGCTTCACGCATCTTAAAGTTAGAACAAGCTTATTGCTTGTACTGGCTTTCTTTATTCTTGCTTTAATTGGTGGGGCCGCATTAGGGATTTTATCCTTAAAGCAAAATAATGCGGCGTTACAGCAGATTGTGCAGCATCAGCGAGCGGCCAATGCATTAAACAGTGTCTTAGATCACTATAAAGATAGTCAATCCTTATTAGGTAGGGCGGTAGCCAGTTATACCCAAAACGTTGGGCGTCATGATTACACGACGGTAAGTACTTGGGTCGAGGATGGGGCGGGTGTAGCTCAAGAAATGCATGGTAATACTCGGCATTTGCTTGAGCAAGCTCGTCAGCATGTCACGCAGTCCAGTACGCTTTTTAAGCAGTTTGAGCAGCTTGGGGGCCAAGCGCAAGAGCTTGGGAGTATGTTGCGACGTATTATAAGCGGTTATCAGCGTCTTCTGGAGCAGGGGGTAGAGCCATTATTCACTCATTTGCAAGCCGGCAAGATGGAAGCATTTAATGCACATTTAACTTCGCGTACACGCTCTCTCGAAGAGGATTTATATAACGAAGTAATGCAGTTTAATCTCCTGCAGCAAGAAATTGTGGCGGGTTATGCGCAGCGTGAGGCGGCGCAATATGCGTTGGTGACACGGTTGGTGAGCGTAGCGATGTTAATCGCTGGTGTAATATCCTTACTGGTGTATTTATTTTTAAACAAAATGGTGTTGAGCCCACTTCGACGGATGGAGACACATTTTTCGCACATCGCACAGGGTAACTTAACTGAACATATTGATACGCAATCCACCAACGAAATTGGTGTTTTGTTTAAGGGGTTGCAGCATATGCAACTTGCATTGCAACGTATGGTAAGCACAGTAAGAGAGGGGGTTAACCATATTCAAACGCATGCTAGTGATATCCACGATGGCACTCTTGATTTAAGCGCTCGCTCTGAGCAACAGGCGGCAGCCTTGCAGCAGACGGCTAGTAGTATGAATCAGCTTGCTAGCATTGTGCGTCAAAATACAGATAATGCAATGCAAGCGGATCAGGTAGCACAAAAAAGTGCTTTGCTAGTACGGCGCAGTGGGGATTCGGTGGCATCGGTGGTAAAAACCATGGAGGGCATTTCCTCTAGTGCAGATAAGATTTCTGATATTGTCAATGTTATTGACAGTATTGCATTTCAAACGAATATTTTGGCTTTGAATGCAGCAGTGGAAGCAGCACGAGCAGGGGAACAGGGCAGGGGGTTTGCCGTGGTTGCGGGCGAGGTTCGTTCTTTAGCACAGCGTAGTGCTCAAGCCGCTCAAGAAATTAAAGAGCTTATTACCCAGTCACTAGAGCAAGTGCAAAAAGGGGCGGACCAAGCGCAGCAAACCGGTAAGCTGATGGATCAGGTGGTACAGTCTGTAACAGGGGTAACAACTTTGATGAGCGAGATTTCCCAGGCGTCTAATGAGCAGTCAACGGGCATTGAACAAGTCAATCGTGCCGTAACAGAAATGGACGCTACAGTACATCGTAATGCGCAGTTGGTTTATCAGGCAACAACTGCTACACACGCTCTTCAAGAGCAGGCCGAACGCTTAGCTCAATTAGTAGCTATTTTTAGAATTAACGATCAGAGCGCTTATCTAGAGGGATCCTCTCAAGAGATAGCATCAGATCAAAACCATGCTCAAGTTGAGCATACTTATCTTACGGAGCGCTAGTTACTTAGCCAGTTTTATGACGCAGTCAGCAGATGATTTTGTTTATACATTGCCAGGTATACCGGCGATGACCCCCTATGATTTTGATCGAGCGACTCGATTAATTAAAGCTCGTACCGGTATAGTATTAGGCAACCATAAAGAAGACATGGTTGCACGTAATTTAGGTTTGTATACAAAAAAGCTAGGTTTGCAAAAGGTCAGCGACTATCTAGACCATTTGGAATACAACACTTCTTCGCCCGAATGGGAGCGATTTATCACGATTTTTACTATTAATCATACGGCTTTTTATCGTGAGCAACACCATTTTGACATTTTAGCTGATTACGTCAAAACCCTAGAAAAACCCATTGCTATCTGGAGTAGTGCTTGTTCGACAGGGGAAGAGGCCTACTCGATAGCAATGACGCTTTATGAAAATATATCAATCCCAGAAAATGGCGTGCAAGTCGTGGCTACTGATATCGATACCGTAGCCGTCGAGCGAGCGCGCCAAGGGATTTATACCCTAGACCGGGTGCAGCCTATTCCACAGCCGTTATTAAAAAAATATTTTTATCGTGGCACCGGAAGTTTTAGCGGTATGGCTCGGGTCAAGCCAAGCCTACAAAAGATAGTGGAGTTTGGGGTGGCGAACTTAGTATCTGGCGAAGGTTGGCCTCAGGGGCGGACTTTTGATGCTGTGTTCTGTCGAAACACCATGATTTATTTTGATAGGCCTACGCAGACACAGATATTGGAGCGCTTTGCCAAAATAATAAAACCAGGTGGTTTGTTGTTTGTGGGTCATTCAGAGAATTTTTCCCACATGACGTCCGCATTCAAACTGCAAGGGCAAACTGTGTATGTACGTACCTAAGCCGGTACTGTTTGATCATTATGATTGGTGAAATGAGAAAAATACGTGTTTTATGTGTGGATGATTCTGCTTTAGTGCGTAGTTTGATGGTGGAAATCATCAATAGTCATCCAGATATGGAAGTGGTGGCTGTGGCTCCCGACCCGATTATCGCTCGAGACTTAATTAAAGAATATAACCCTGATGTGTTGACATTGGACGTGGAAATGCCGCGTATGGATGGCTTGGATTTTTTAGAGCGTTTAATGCGCTTGCGTCCTATGCCGGTGGTGATGGTGTCTTCTCTAACCGAACGGAATTCAGATATTACCATTCGAGCATTAGAGCTGGGCGCGGTAGACTTTGTCACTAAACCGCGTTTAGGGTTGCGAGATGGTTTAATGGAGTATTCAGACATCATCGCAGATAAAATTCGTGCCGCGGCCATGTCTAGACCACGACGCCGGTTGGCTCGCCCAGCGGCCACTTCACCTCGTGTGTTAACGCGTAGCTTTTCTACCACAGAAAAACTGATTATGATCGGTGCATCGACCGGTGGCACAGAAGCCATTCGTCAGGTGTTAGAGCCATTACCCGCCAATAGCCCTGCTATCATGATTACGCAGCATATGCCAGCGGGTTTTACACGTTCTTTTGTGCAGCGCTTGGATTCATTATGTCAGGTACAGGTGCACGAGGCCGAGCATGGGCAGCGGGTATTGCCTGGGCATGTGTACTTAGCGCCAGGCGGCATAGCGCATATGAAATTAGCGCGATCAGGGGCAAATTATGTGGTTGAGCTCGAGGACAGTGAGCCTGTAAATCGTCATCGCCCTTCGGTTGATGTATTATTTCATTCCGCTGCCGAAGTGGCTGGGCGTAACGCCATCGGAGTATTATTAACTGGTATGGGTAAGGATGGTGCCCAAGGTATGCTTGCGATGAAAAAAGCAGGTGCTGTCACTTTTGCCCAAGATGAAGCCAGTTGTGTTGTTTTTGGAATGCCTCGCGAGGCTCTCGCTATCGGGGCGGCTGATGAAGCGGTTCCTTTAGCGGAAATGAGTGAACGTATTCTCGCCAGTGCTGGATCTTTCGGTCATCGTGTTTAAACACGTGATCCAGTGCCTATTTTTTGTTCTTGGAGAGTATCTGAATGACCAATAAAAATTTAAAAATTTTAGTTGTAGACGACTTCCCCACCATGCGTCGTATTATTCGTAACCTATTAAAAGATTTAGGTTATGAAAACGTAGATGAGGCTGAAGACGGCGTGATGGGTTTAGAAAAATTGCGTAACGGTAATTTTGATTTTGTGGTGTCGGATTGGAATATGCCCAATTTAGATGGTTTGGAAATGCTTAAACAAATCCGTGCCGATGCGAATTTATCTCATCTACCCGTATTAATGGTGACAGCAGAAGCAAAGAAAGAAAATATTATTGCTGCGGCTCAAGCTGGAGCCAGTGGCTATGTTGTTAAGCCGTTTACGGCAGCCACCCTAGAGGAAAAGCTCAACAAGATTTTCGAGAAAATGGGCTCTTAATCAAGAAGGAGTTACAGATGGAAGCCTCCGATAATATGGCAGAAGGCGGCCGTATCGAGCAGCCAATCGATGTGGTGCAGCGTATAGCACGCTTGACCCGCATGTTACGCGAAAGTATGCGTGAACTCGGCTTAGATCATGCCATTAAGGATGCTGCCCAGTCGATTCCTGATGCTCGTGACCGTTTACGTTATGTAGGGCGTATGACAGAGCAGGCCGCTAACCGAGTATTAAATGCGGCCGAGGCGGCTCAACCCTTACAAGACGAGCTGTCAACCGATGCAAAGTATTTGCAAGAGCGGTGGGCAAAATTTGATTGTGATGCGATAGATGGTGCGCAAGCCGAGCTTATCGCTGATACGCGTCAATTTCTGCAGGATATACCGACTAAAACGCAGCAGACTCAAGACAGTCTTATGGAAATTATCATGGCGCAGGACTTCCAAGACTTAACTGGGCAAGTCATTAAAGGCATGCTTGGTGTCATCAGTTCGCTGGAAACCGAGCTGATACAGGTATTGGTAGATAGTGTGCCAGTGGAAAAACGAGAGGAAACTGAAACCCTCTTAAATGGTCCCGCGATTGATACCACTCCAGATAATATCCTGACAGATCAAGACGAGGTGGATGATTTGCTATCAAGCTTGGGTTTTTAAACACCGTATCAGCAGCAGTCTAATACATAATGGCCGATAGCGATGTAGAAAAAACCGAACCTGCGTCGCCCCGAAGGCTGGAAAAAGCCAAAGAAGAAGGGCAGACGCCGCGCTCGCGCGAGCTGAATACCTTTTTACTCCTTGCATTAGGTGTGGCGACGCTCTGGTTGATAAGTCAGCGCTTGTTTGTGGCATTACAAGGGGTAATCGAGCGTAGCATGTGGTTCGAACCGCGCCTAGCCCGTGATGACGGCGTGATGCTCAGTGCGGCCTTGGCTTCAGCTAAAGACGCTTTAATCGCTATGTTACCGCTGTATGCAGTGCTTGTAATTGTGGCGATTTTTTCTTCCGTTGCGCTTGGTGGCTTGGTATTAAGTCTCAAGCCTTTGCAACCTAAATTAGAAAAACTCAATCCTGTCAAAGGGATTAAACGGATTTTTTCTGCTCAAACGTTAATCGAGCTATTAAAAGCCTTGGCCAAGGCTTTTTTGATTGGCTCGGTATCGGTGGCGGTGATGTGGTCTTATCGCCATGATATGTTGGGCTTAATGCATTTATCCCCTACCGAAGGGATGGTAATGGGGTTAAAATTAGTTGCTTTATGTTGTGCTTTGATTGTGTCCAGCTTATTGCTGATTGTGGCGATTGACGTGCCTTGGCAAATTTACAGCCATTACAAAAAATTACGCATGTCAAAGCAGGATCTTAAAGATGAGCATAAGCAAAGCGATGGGGACCCGCACGTAAAAGGCCGCATTCGTTCGCAACAAAGAGCGATGGCGCAGCGTCGTATGATGGCGGCGGTGCCTACGGCAGATGTGGTCGTTACCAACCCTACCCATTATGCCGTAGCACTAAAATACGAAGAGGGAGGCTCCGGCGCGCCTAAAGTCGTGGCCAAAGGTAAAGATCTTGTTGCTCAGCGGATTAAAGATCTGGCAACGGCATCACGGGTGCCTTTGTTTGAAGCGCCGCCTCTTGCCCGTGCTTTACATAAACATGTCGAGCTAGAACACGAGATCCCTGTCGAGCTATATGCGGCGGTTGCAGAAGTCTTGGCGTGGGTATATCAATTACGTCACTGGGAGCAGGGTCAGGGCTTTATGCCTCCTGCGCCTACCAACCTGAGTATTCCGGCGGGCTTTGATCCGCTTGAGTCCACCACATCCGGTAGACAATAAGTATGAACAACTTGTTAGCCTTTTTTCGATCATCAGGAGCCGATCAGACCAAGCTGCTGATTGGGCCCATTCTGATTTTGATGATCTTATCCATGATGGTGTTGCCTTTACCACCATTTTTATTGGATTTATTGTTTACATTTAATATCGCGGTCTCCGTGATGGTGTTATTGGTGGCCATGTTTACAAAAAAGCCGTTGGATTTTGCGGCTTTTCCCTCCATCTTGCTTTTTACTACCTTATTACGTTTAGGGTTGAACGTGGCTTCAACACGGGTAGTATTACTTAAAGGGCACGAAGGGCCGGATGCGGCGGGGCAAGTCATCGAGGCTTTTGGGCATTTTTTAGTTGGGGGTAATTTCGCCGTTGGGCTGATTGTTTTTATTATCCTCATCATCATTAACTTTATGGTGATTACTAAAGGTGCGGGCCGTATTGCCGAGGTGGGGGCACGTTTTACGTTGGATGCCATGCCCGGTAAGCAAATGGCTATTGATGCCGATTTAAATGCGGGGTTAATCGGCGAAGACGAAGCACGCCGCCGCCGCAATGAGGTTTCGCAAGAAGCCGATTTTTATGGCTCTATGGATGGGGCAAGCAAATTTGTACGCGGTGATGCCATTGCAGGGCTGTTGATTATGGTTATCAACGTGGTAGGGGGATTGATTGTTGGGGTGGCTCAGCATGACCTGTCTTTTGGGGATGCGGGTCGAGTTTATACGATCTTAACCGTGGGTGATGGCTTGGTCGCTCAGATTCCTGCGCTCATCATTTCTACTGCGGCGGGGGTGGTCGTTTCTCGTGTGGCGACAACCGATGATGATGTGGGCTCGCAAATGGTTGCCCAGCTGTTTTCTAATCCGAATGTGATGTTCTTGACGGCTGGTATTTTAGGCACAATGGGGTTGATTCCCGGCATGCCCCATGTGGCGTTTTTATTTTTAGCAGCCTTTTTAGCTGGGGTGGGCTGGTGGTTGAAAAACCGTCAAGAACGAGCGCAGCCTTCCACCGATGATACGCATGAAGCCGTCATGGATGCGGCAGAGGCCGCTGCCGCAGAAGCCAGTTGGGACGACGTTTCTTTGGTGGATCCATTGGGGCTCGAGGTGGGGTATCGCCTGATCTCCTTAGTGGACCATGCCCAAAATGGTGAACTCTTGCATCGTATTCGCAGTTTGCGTAAAAAGTTTGCACAAGATATAGGTTTTCTTCCCCCTGTCGTGCATATCCGTGATAACTTGGAGCTCAAGCCAAACGATTATCGTATCTTGTTACATGGTGTCGAGGTAGGTCAAGGTAATGCCATGCCTAGTCAGTGGCTGGCGATTGATCCAGGCGGGGTCTCTATGACGTTACCAGGCGCGCCAACAACGGATCCGGCTTTTGGGTTACCCGCGTATTGGATTGATGTGAGTTTACGCGAACAAGCACAAATTGCTGGTTATACCGTGGTGGATGCCAGCACTGTCATCGCGACCCACTTAAATCACTTGTTGCATCGTTTTGGTTCGCAGTTATTGGGGCGCCAAGAGGTACAGCAATTATTGGATCGAGTCTCACGTGATTTACCCCGCTTGGTCGAAGACTTGGTTCCCAAAGTGGTTAGCGTGGGCACATTACACAATGTGTTGCGGGGTTTACTCGAAGAAGAAGTCCCTATCCGCGATATGCGTACTATTTTAGAGTCCTTGGCCGAAAATGCACCGCGCATTCAGCAGCAAATTCAATCTGGTGTCAATTTGGATGAATCAGCGGAGCTACTGGTGCGGGTGCGGCTTGCCTTGGGGCGTGCGATTGCGCAGCAATGGTTCCCAGGTGAGGGCGAGCTGCGTGTGATTAGTTTAGATGGCCGCTTGGAAAATGTATTAACACAAGCGTTAACCACAAGTGGCGCTTTGGAGCCTGGCTTAGCCGATAGCCTCTTAGCGGAGGCGGCGCGCGCGGTAGAGCAGCAAGAGTCGGTGGGCGACCCAGCGGTATTGGTGGTCAGCCCAGTACTGCGTCCTTCTCTAGCGCGCTTTTTGCGTCAACAGCTACCCCAGCTAGGTGTGCTGTCTACACAGGAAATTCCTGAGGAGCGTATGATGCGTGTTACTGCTGTGATTGGTGGTCAGTCATGAGTATAAGTCGGTTTTTTGGTGCTACAACTCGTGAAGCCATGCGCCAGGTGCGTTTAGCACTAGGTCCAGATGCGTTAATAGTGTCAAATAAGCGAGTCAATGGTGGCGTGGAGATCTTGGCGGCGGACTCTACGGCGAATGTCAGTGGGACCGCGACACCGGCTTCGAGGCCTTCCGCTTCTGTTGCGGCTGAGCAGAAGCGGCCGCCAATGACACCTCCGCCCCGTATGCCAGGGATGAGTACCCAAGAGGTGATGACCGCGATTCAGTCCTTAAAAGGTTCCTTAGAGGGGCGTATCGAAGAGCTGATGTGGAGCAATCAATTACGATTAAATCCAGATGTCATCACCTTGTTCCAGAGTTTGTTAGCTTACGGCTTTAGTTCTGCCTTGTTACGAGCGATGCTCAAACGCTTACCCCCTAATTTATCTTTACGTGCAGCGATGCAATGGGTACGCACTGAGCTGGATACGCATTTACCAGTACTGAAAAGTGAAGACCACCTATGGCAACCCGGTTTAGCATTAGCATTAGTGGGGCCGACGGGGGTGGGGAAAACCACCACGATTGCAAAACTAGCCGCACGGGCTGTGCGTAAATTTAGTGCGGAAAATGTAGTGTTAATTACTACGGATACGTACCGTATCGGAGCACATGCCCAGCTAAAAATCTATGCCGACTTAATGCATGTAGCCATTCACGTGGTACAAAATGCGCAGGAACTACGTCAAGTCATGTTAAGCCTGCGCCCCGATCAGGTGATTTTGATTGATAATGTCGGGGTAAGTCAGCGTGATAAATATGTACAAGACCAAGCGATGATGCTAGCAAGCGCTGGGCGTCGTATTCATCGACTTTTAGCGTTGAATGCAGCTAGCCACGGTGACACACTAGATGAAGTGGCGCGTATGTATAGCAAAGACGGGGGTGCGCCGTTATCGGGCTGTGTGATTACTAAAATCGATGAGGCAAGTCGTATTGGGGCATCGCTGGATATTGCATTACGCTTTCAGCTGCCTATCCATTATGTATCCGATGGGCAACGCGTTCCGGAAAATCTTCAGTTTCTAACAGCGAGCCAGCTGGTGGACTTGGCTTTATCCCAGAGCCCAAATCAGCGCGCTTTATTTACGCCTACCACAGCGGATTTAGCAGCGCTTATATCAGCGGCAGATGTTAAAGAACAAGCGCAAAATCAACATGTTTCTACTCATACGCAAATGCTAAAACAGGTTCTTGCTCTTAGTGGCTTATCCAATCAGGATATTGAGATTGATGTCTTACGTCAAATTGTCGGATTGGTTGATGAGGCGGCATTTGGGGCGGCTGCTTTTGATATTTGGCGTGATAGCAAGAAAAAGCATCAGTTAGCTCCCTTACCTGAGCTGGTGGTGGCGCGACAGCGTAGTGCGGTATTGGATGCAAATGAGCTGGCCATCAATCAGCCGGTACTTATACACCATATCAAACAACGGCTAAGCGCTTTGCAATCACAGTTATATGCGAGTGTGGTGGGCGCTGGTGGTGGGGAACTAATTGCGGCGTCTTTGCTGCAGCTGAGTGATAAGAAAACCTGGTACTCCAATGCGAGCTCCAAGCGGTGTCTTGCTGATAAATCTGGTCGTTTTGAGCTCAATTATGCGATGGATTGGGTGGAAAAAAATAGTCCACCAAGTCCATTAGTGCATTGGGTCGAGGAACATACCAATCAGCTCTGGCAGCAGTGGCAACAGAGTGAGCGCAATGTGATGGCTTTGGTCGCCCCGTCTACCAAATGTTGGCATATCGATGGGCATACTACGCCAGTCGCTATGAGTAAGCAGCTAGAGTTCTATGCGTTGAATCATTCTAAAATGTCGCTACCTTATCAGCAAATTTTAGGGAAAGCGCTGATGGGGGTTAGTTTTTGGTATGCGCAAGCACCTATCGAGTTGCGTAGCCGGGGTGGCAGGGTAGTGAAGCTATTATTTTATGCTTTTCAAATTATTGATACTAAAACCATGCAGGAGCTAAAAACATTCTATGTGTTTTGTTTACATAATCCAACTATGACGCCGACGCCAGAGCAAGTGGCAACGTGGCTCTTGCAACACACAGAAAGTAAAAATGCACTGCGCTTTATAGGTCGGGCTTATCATCACAAACCTATTCAAACGTTTGTCAAGCAGCATCATTTAGAGCCAGAGTGGGCATTAGAGCTAGCCACCGTATTTGGTGGGGCCGCCTGGGAGTTAAGCCAATATCGTGGATTGCAGCCTGTGAGCCAATTATTAATAGGGCTAGCTGGAGAAAATGCTCTGAAAACGACGCAGATTAGCTCATCTTTGTTGAAGTTGTTTAATTTAAAAGATTTACTGCAGCAGGCTCATTAAACACGAACTATGCCGCGTTTAAGGCGAGTTGCGGCGTAGGTTTTACCCTTCGCGTCGTAGACCTCGTTATTGGCAGGGTTGGCTTGTCCTAGTGCTTCTAGGGCTTGTACGCTGTATTCGAGGTAAGTATGAATCAAAAGCCCGTTTTCTTCGTTTAAGAGGCGGGCTTTTTCTGCTAGGTCAAAAAGGGACTGCACTAAACCATGCAGAGGCTCGGAGAGAGCCTGGGCGGCAATAAGCCCATCGCGTCCTGTGGATAAGCCCAAAGAGCTTAGGGCAGCGTCGCGTTCAGTTGCTGCATGCGCAAGCTGATCCGCATAGTGGTTTTTTAGCTCGGTTAAATCATAAAGGTCGTCATTACTATAGCTAGAGAGCAGCAGCTCATTTTCTTTTTCTAAGGAAAAGAAAAACTGTTGCATAAGATCAAATTCGGTTTGGATTAGCTGATGTAAAGTAGTAGACGACATAGTCAGATTATTTCAAAAGATCACGAGCACTATTAATAATACCATCCGCAATACGATGAGTATCCATAGTTAAAGTACCATTTGCGAGCGCATCACGCAATGCTTGAACTCGATCTAGATCAATATCATTTTGATCGGACTGCAGTTGCTGTAAATGACGAGCGGTGCTGCTGAGATCGACGGCGGCACTGCGAGGCTGGTTGGTCTCTGGAGCGCCTGTGGTATGGCTTTTAGGCTGTAAACGGTCGGGTAGGTTTGGGCGATAGTTCGTGTTTGTGATTTTCATAATGATCTCCGAGCGGTGCTTTGATTTTTCCTAGTTGTTTTGGTTACGGCAGAGGGTTTAAATTCTTTAGTCATAAGCTAAGGAAAAAAAACTTTGATTTACATCAAGACCTGTACCGTTTGGGCATCCAGGACGGTTCCCGTAATAATTTGTCCCGAGCTAACGCGGACTTGGATTTGACTGCCAGGCGAGCCGCTTTGCAGGGCTTGGCCTTCGCCTGTAGCAACAAAGCCTACGCCACGTGCAATAGTACGCACAGTTTGGCCGCGTTGAATGGACTGTGGGTCACGCAAAGCACTGCTACGTAGGGTACTGCCACTGTTGATGCGCTGGGTAGTAATGTAACCCACTGCTAAACTAGGGTCTGTCACCGTATTGGGGGGCAATCGAAGGATATCGCCTTCACGGGGAACCAGATCATCTAAGCTAATGACCTCACCAACTTGGAGAGTGCGGTTGGTGACATAGTAGTAGCCATCGATAGTGAGCTCGGCTTGTACGTGTAGGGTCCAAGGCTGTGGGCTCAGACAACGAACTGCAACACTCATACGGGAACGTAGCTTAGCACCAGAAGGTAAGTAGGGTTGTAAGTGGTCACACTGGGCCTGATTCCGAATTGTTGGGGGGGTAACATGTACTGAAGCCGCTCCAGCGTAGCTAGCGGCTTGAGATAATAAAAACTGTTCGACTTCGTCCACGAGAACCTGAGGATCTTGTAATGCTTGGGCAGCCACGGCTCCTGCAAAGAAAAAGGGGGCGAAAAGCAGTTGATAAGGATTCATAACAGTTATCTTAATAGGGGGTGCGCTAAGGCAATGGTGAAACTGCCGTTGATTTTCTAGCTTATTTCATAGTTTAGCGTGAAGCCGTTAGGGTTACCATCAAAGGTAATGAGTGGTAAAGCCTTTGTTTTTTGGCTTTGCTAATGTTTACTGCTTGTAAAATTTGCTATCATGCATTGCTATGATCGATCGTTTAAATAATCATTTTGGGTTTCATCAAACGGCTTTAGCTGTACGCCAGCAGCGTCAGGAAATCCTTGCTGCCAATATTGCTAATGCGGATACGCCTAACTATAAGGCGCGGGATATGGACTTTTCCGCCGCTTTAAAACAGGCTATGGGTCATAGCAACACCTTAGCACCCATAACGCTTTCTTTGACCTCTGCACGCCATATTCCCGGCGTGGCACAACCTACGGCTTTGGATAATACGGTTTTATACCGTCAGCCTTTACAGCCTGCCCTTGATGGCAATACCGTGGATATGGATGTGGAGCGCATGGCTTTTGCAGAAAATACCATGCAATACCAAACTAGCTTGACGCTGCTATCACAGCGCGTAAAAGGCTTAATGGCCGCGCTTCAACAGTAATAGGTAAAACCATGAGCAGCTTTTCTATTTTCCAAATTGCGGGCTCTGCACTCACCGCTCAATCGCAACGCATGAACGTTACAGCCAGTAATATTGCTAACGCTAACAGTGCGGCGGGGCCAGATGGGCAACCTTATAAAGCCCGTCATGTGGTGTTTCAGGTGGCTCCTCTTGCTCATCCTGCGGCACAAGCGGCTGGTGTGGGCGGGGTCCGTGTTGCAGCTATTAAACAGGACAATTCTCCTGGGCGCCTACAGTACGACCCGCATCACCCTTTAGCCAATGAAGACGGTTATGTTTTAATGCCGAATGTGGATGTGGTGGCTGAAACCGTTAATATGATTTCTGCGTCACGCTCTTATCAAGCCAATATCGAGGTGGTGAATACAACCAAAAACCTCATGATGCGTACGCTTAATATAGGTCAGTAATTATGACAACTGTTGATCCGACTTCTAATCCCGCCGGAGCCGCTTTAGCTTCGGCTCGAGGGCGTGTTGATCTTATGGGGGATACCCAGGATCGTTTTTTAACATTACTGATTACCCAGTTACGGAATCAGGATCCGTTAAACCCCATGGAAAACGAGCAGATTACTAGCCAGCTCGCCCAATTATCAACCGTTCAGGGGATTCAGCAGCTGAATGACACCTTGCTTGCGTTATCTGGGCAAATGGATGTCTCTCAGTCTATGCAAGCGGCTGCCCTCATAGGCAAAGACGTATTGGTGCCAGGCTCTAAAATCTCCTTAGGTTCTGATCCAGATAACCCAGAGGTCAAAATCGCTACGCCTTTTGGTATTGACCTGATGAGTCCTGCGGATAAGGTTGTGGTGTATGTGCTCGACGGCAGTGGTGCGGTTGTGCGCGAAATGGAAGTCGATATCAATGATTCAGGGGTGTATTCTCTCGAGTGGGACGGGCGTGACAATAATGGCGTGGTATTACCAGATGGCGCCTACAACGTCGAGGTCAAAGCCACTATTGGTGATGGTGCCCCTGTAGCCGCAGAGGCCTTACGCTATGGACGTGTGGATAGTGTGGCTTATACCACTAAAGGCTTGCGTTTGGATTTGGGTTTGGCAGGGGATTATTCCCTGTTGGATATTCGTAAAATTATGTAATTTCGGCGGGCAGGCCGACCAGTCTCCGGCTGCCACAGTATTTCGGACTGATAGAGGATAATCATGGGTTTCGGACAAGGTTTAAGTGGTCTTAATGCGGCTTCGCAAAACTTAGATGTCATTGGTAATAATATTGCTAACTCCAGCACCGTTGGCTTTAAAGCCTCTACTATTGCTTTTGCTGATGTCTATGCTAACTCTCGAGTGGGTTTGGGGGTGCAGGTAGCCGCCGTGAACCAGCGTTTCACAACTGGTAACTTAAGTACGACAGGTAACCAGTTTGATATGGCGATTGATGGCGAGAAAGGCTTGTTCCGGTTGGTGGATCAAAGTGGTACGGTGGTCTATTCACGTAACGGTCAGTTTTCTCCGAATAAAGAATTTTACTTAATGAATGCACAGGGTCATACCTTAACGGGTTATATGGCCAATGACGATGGTACGATTTCGGCTGAGCTAGGGAAAATTCGAGTGCCAATAGGGAATATTGCGCCTCAGGCTACAACCGAAGCGACGGTACGGGCAAACTTTGACTCACGTGAAAAGATACTGCCTTTTGATGACAGTTTCACTGAGGTGGCAGGAACGGATCCAAAGGAATATACCCCCACTATTGACTATACGAATCCTGATAATTACACCCATTCATTGCCAATGACGGTATACGACTCACTTGGTAATCCTCATCAATTAACCCAGTATTTTATTAAAGTAGCAGGGCAGCCTGGGGAGGTTAGTGAATGGAAAGTAGTGTATCGTTTTGGTGAGCAGTTCTTACATGGGAGTTTACCAGCTGATATCGGATCCGATGCAAAAGAAAACTCAACGTTAATTAGTCATACCATTTATTTTGATCCAGATGGGCGTTTGATAGACCCACAAGCTGATGCAGACCCTATTACGGGTAAAAAACCAGCCCCAGCGCCATTTGATTTAAGCATTACGGGATTAGGAGGGGCTGAGTCTCCTGCCTCAAACTTAGTAATGAAATTGAGTTATAATGGCTCTACTCAGTTCGGTGGTGATTTCAGTCCCAAATTTACTCAAAATGGTTATACCACCGGTGATTACAGCAGTATGTCTATTGCTGAAAATGGTGAGATTGTTGCTAACTACACCAATGGCGAGTCAAAGGTAATGGGGCAGTTGGTTTTAGCTGACTTCAATAATTTAAATGGATTACGCCCGATTGGTGGTAATGCTTGGGTGGAAACAGGTGTATCGGGACAGCCAGTATTGGGCATCCCCGGCACCAATGGATTGGCCACATTAAAAGGGCAAGCGGTAGAGGAATCTAACGTAGATATGAGCCAAGAGTTGGTCAATATGATCATTGCGCAGCGTACTTATCAAGCAAACGCTCAAACTATTAAAACCCAAGACCAAATCTTGCAAACCTTGATTACGTTACGTTAATAGGCGGTACTGTCATGGATCGCATTATATATACTGCCTTAGGGGGCGCACAGCGATTATTAGAGCAGCAGTCCGCCATTTCTAATAATTTAGCCAATGTGAACACCACAGGCTTTAGAGAGCAGCTGGCGGTGCAGCGGGCTGTACCTTTGCAGGGTGGAGCGCTGTTTCCTACACGCGTTGCAAACGCGACGGTTACTCCTGGTACCCGCCATGAGCAAGGGGTGCTTGCTGAAACCGGTCATGCTTTGGATGTTGCGATCCGTGGGGAAGGCTGGTTTGCAGTGATGACGCCTCATGGCGAAGCATATACACGGGCAGGGGATTTCAGTGTGGACGCCAACAATATGCTAGTGACCAAGCAGGGCTATCCTGTGCTATCTGCTGATGGCGCGCCCATCGAGCTGCCCGACCGTGGTGCGATTACTTTTTCTACCGATGGCCAGATTACAGCCCTAGGCGCTGGGGACAACCCTCGCGATATTCAAATCATGGGGCAGCTTAAGCTGGTTAATCCTGATGTTAACCAACTTGTCCGAGGTGATGACGGGTGGTATCGCATGGCCGATGGTAATATTGCACAGCCTGACCCAACAGTTAGTGTGGCTCCTGGCTTTTTAGAAAAAAGTAATGTAAATCCGGCCGAAGCCATGGTCGCTATGATTAACAACACACGCTCGTTTGAAATGCAAATGAAAGTCATTTCAGACGCAAGTACTCGCGAAGAAAAAGCCAACAGTATTTTATCCATCAATGGCTAATTCGCCCGCTTTTATCTAAAGGTTTATTATGATTCGCTCACTTTGGATTGCGAAAACGGGGCTAGAGGCCCAACAAACAAACTTAGACGTTATTTCTAATAACCTGGCTAACGTCAATACGGCGGGGTTTAAGCGTAGTCGCCCTGTGTTTGAAGATTTAATGTATCAGACTCTGCGACAGCCAGGAGCACAAGTAGGCGCTGCCAATCAATTACCAACAGGCCTTCAGCTAGGAACTGGGGTGCGCACTGTAGCGACGGAGCGTATTCATAGCCAAGGGGGGCTAAACAATACAGGGCACTCTTTGGATGTGGCTATTCAGGGTCGCGGGTATTTTCAAGTCGAGATGCCAGATGGCACGTTTGCATATACTCGTAATGGTCAATTACAGCTAGATCAAAATGGTCAGCTGGTAACCGCTGGTGGTTATCCTATTCAGCCCCCAATTAATATCCCTGATAATGCGCTAGAAATTGAAATTTCTCGCGATGGTACAGTATCTGTAACCCAACCTGGAGCAATTGGGGCGAGCGTAGAGGTTGGGCAGTTACAGCTAACCACCTTTGTGAACACCAGTGGCTTGCAAAGCGTAGGGGAAAACCTATATGTGGAAACGGACGCTTCGGGTGCGGCTAACTTTTTGCAGCCGGGCATGGATGGAGCGGGTTTAATTTTACAGAGCTATACCGAGACCTCTAATGTCAACGTAGCAGAAGAGCTAGTGAACATGATCACGGCGCAACGTGCTTATGAAATGAATAGTAAAGCCGTACAAACGTCGGATCAAATGCTGGCGCGTTTAACGCAAATCTAAGGCTTTAAAGGCATGGGCATGTGGTCTAGTGTGTATCGATTTTTGCTTGTAGGCGTTTTAAGTCTGCTTGGGGCGTGTGCTATGGTGCCACCTGAGCCAGTAGTGGTGGGGCCTTTAACGGCTCCCCCACCTGCACCCATGCCTCCGCAAGCTGTGGCCAATGGTGCGATCTATCAGCCAACGGCTTACGGCAACTACCCTTTGTTTGAAGACCGTCGTCCCCGCAATATTGGGGATATTGTGACTA
>JAAYRP010000247.1 GCA_012518715.1 Alcaligenaceae bacterium
CGCTGATCTGGTATTTCAATCCCGTGGTCAATACTGTTACGCACCAAGTGAGTCAATGGGTCAATAATGCGCTCGATCAAGCTTTTATCGAGCTCAGTTCCTGCCCCTTTGGTGACTAAACGGATTTCCTTTTCCATCCGAGCCGCGTTCTCTCGTACCACCCGAGGGAAACGGCTAAACACGTACTCCATCGGCATCATGCGTATCGACATCACGGCTTCCTGTAAATCACGCGCGTTACGCTCTAATTGTTCGATACCATTGAGTAATCGATCATGTAAAACTGGATCTAACGTAGAGGCTGTTTGTACCAACATGGCTTGCGTAATCACTAGCTCGCCCACCAAGTTAATGATCTGGTCAACCTTTTCGACGCCGACTCGAAGCGTACTGGATTCACCTCGACTCGAAGATGCGGTGCGCACAGCTTTTTTTGCAGCGGGCTTAGCATCCGTTTTTGCCGCCTCTTTTTTAGGCAACGTGTCTTGAGCGGAAGGCTCAGCGGCTTCTGCGGTCTTGGTTTTAGTTTCAGCAGCAGGGGTTTCAGTTTCAGCAGCGTCGGCAACCGGCTCAGCGGTCTCAGCAGGGGCTTCGGCTGTGGGCACGGGCTCATAAGCGATAGAAAGCTGGTCTTCATTCACCACAAAACAGCATACGGCTTCGATATCATCTGCCGAAGCCGTAGTGTCCAACCACAGGGTTAAGCTCGCCTCGCCTTTTTCCTCGTACAAAATAGTGCCCATCAACGCCATTTCATCGCGTAATACACTTAGGTCTTTATCCGAGGCATTGGAAACCGTTAGTCGCAATGGTTTTTTTCCATCTGCGGCTTTAGTCACTACAGGCTCAGGCTTAGGTTCGGGCTTAGATTGGGTCGGGGCTGCAGCCTTTGTCACATGACCTTCGGCATGATCTTTCGCTATTTGACGCAAACGCCCACTAATGCGCTGGTACGTGTCTTCATCTGGATCTTCGCCATTACGATACGCCGCCACCTGATCGCTGAGAATATCTTTTGTTTCTAAAAACAAATCGATTAGATCTTGGCGTAGCGCCATTTCACCATCACGCACAAAGTCCAACAGATTTTCTAATAGGTGCGTAGTGTCAGCAAGATGACCAAAACAACCGAAGGTTGCTGCCCCACCTTTGATGGAGTGAGCCGCTCGGAAAATAGCATTTAGCATATCGCTGTCTGGATCATCTACGTCCAGCTCTAGCAATAGGCTTTCCATTTCAGCCAGTAGCTCATCTGCCTCATCAAAGAAGGTATCGTAAAATTGACTTAAATCAACGCCGGAGCTCATAGGTGCTTCCTTCGTAACATTGCTACCTCAATTACAATTTATAATAGTTTTCTTAAACTACTACGACTCATTCTGTCACTCGTTATCTATCGCCTCATTCTCAACGCTATGGCTGGTGGATTCGACACCATTTGAACCCAGTGGGTGAGCTATATCAGTTGGCAACAAAGAGGGTGTATCAAAATCGCCCATCAAAGAAGAAGAGAATGAACTTGTGTGGTTTGTCTCGTAAAGGTCGCTTAAGTCATGATCCGTGCGACCAGACTCATTTTGCGCGTCAATACGATCCTCGGCCTCGCGACTTAATACAGTAATGCTAATACGTCGGTTTACGGCTGCGGCGGGGTTATCTTTAATTAAGCTAACAGTAGAAGATAAGCCAAGAATCTGCTTGATTTTATCTTCAGCCAAGCCCCCTGCTACGAGCTCTTGACGCGCGGCATTGGCTCGGTCTGCTGATAGCTCCCAGTTACTGTACTCTCGCTCTCCACTGGCATATTGAAAAGAGTCAGTATGCCCTGCAATCTGTAAACGGTTCGGCATTTCGTTTAACAGATCACTGAGCGAACGCAAAATCGTGCGCATATATGGCTGAACAATGGCACTACCCATAGCGAACATCGGACGGTTTTGTTTATCAATAATTTGAATACGTAAACCATCCTGCGTCATATCTAATAGTAACTGTGGATGGAACTCACGCAAATTTGGATCGGACTGAATTAGACTTTCCAGCTCAAACTTCAGGTCTTCCAAGCGCTCCATATCACGCCGACGCCCATCATTTTCTGAACCGCCTGCCGCCGGATTAAGATGGGGGATAACGCTCATATCGCCCCCTGGTATCACACTATCTGAGTGCTCAGAGCGCAAACCACCGGTAATGGCTTCCACCAAAGGCATGCGAAAGTAATCGGCAATTTCTTTTAGTTCCTCTTTGGGAATGAGCGTTAAAATCCACATGATCAAGAAAAACGCCATCATTGCTGTCATAAAGTCAGCATAGGCGATTTTCCAACTACCCCCATGACGCTCTTTGCCGCGTTTGGTCTTGCGGCGCACCACAATGATTTGATTTTTACTCATACGAGCCCGCTTTATTTATTCGCACTAGCACGTGATTGACGTACATGCTCCTCGAGCTCGATAAAAGTCGGGCGATCGTTAGAGAATAGAACCTTACGACCAAACTCTACCGCCAACGGTGGTGGATAACCATTTAAATTTGCTAGCAAGGTGACCTTGATGCACTCAAGCACTTTAACCGCAGCATCATTACGACTGTCCATGACCCGTGCCATTGGTGCCACAAAGCCGTAAGCAAGCAAAATACCTAAAAAGGTTCCCACCATAGCCTTGGAGATCAGGTCCGCTAAAATAGCAGGCGGCTGATCTACCGATGCCAGTGCTTTAATCACCCCTAAAACCGCAGCCACAATACCAAAAGCAGGCAAAGCATCCGCTACCGAATGCAAAGCATTTGCTGGCACGGAGCGCTCGGCATGAAAGCTATCTATTTCTTGATCCATTAGGGCCTCGATTTCAAAAGCGCTCATGTTACCGCTAATCATAATCCGCATATAGTCGCAGATAAAGTCCACCAACAGGTGGTCTCGCATGATTGAGGGGTAGGCCGTAAAAATAGCGCTTTGCTTAGGGTCTTCGATATCGGCTTCGACGGCCATCATCCCGTCACGCCGCGCCTTGTTTAGCAGCGCATACAACAAACTGAGTAGTTCCATATAGAGTGCTTTGTTGTATGGACTGCTTTTTACGGCACCGCTAATCGCACGGAAAAGTAATCGAATAGAGCGACCATTACTTGCAGCAAAATAAGCCCCTAAAGCTGAGCCACCAATAAGTAGCAGCTCAAAGGGTTGGTATAAAGCGCCTAAAGAACCCCCGAGCGCTACAAAACTACCAAATACCGAGAAAAATACGATGAGATAGCCAAGAATAATAAACACGTGTAAACCTTGAAACAGATTCCTACATAACCCATATGGTCGCCGTTTTAACTAAAGGATAAAGCACTTGTTAAACGTCTTTTTTATCCTTAGCTTGACGCTTCATGGGTTTGGTTACCCTGTCAACCGAAGAATCTTCCCTTGTTGTTGATTTTTTTGCTTTAAGGCTACGAATAGCCTTGGTTACAGCAGCGCTTTTTGCCGCGATTTTAGTTCTGGCTTTTTTACTAGCACGCGTTTTGCCCGCACGTGGTGGTGGCTTACAGATAGCACAAATAAACCCTGTATCGGGGTCATGTGCATGGGCAATAAACTGTCCTGAGCACTGCTCACATGTTGAGAGCTGCAACATACCACTTTCAAAAAACCGCAGCAGCATCCAAGCTCGCGTAAAGCTAAGTACGGGCTCTTCCCCTGCCCCCTCAACACGCCCAGCACATGCCTGTTCGAGATAAATTTTGTAGCTTTCGACTAATGCTTGCACTTTGCGAGCAGGGGTCAAGGTATCCATGTAGCGATATACGCTATAAAACATAGTGGAATGAATATTAGGCAACCACGTTGTAAACCAATCAACAGAAAAAGGCAGCATTCCTTTTGGTGGAGAACACCCTCTGACCTCACGGTACAAACGTGCTAGTCGATCGTAACTTAATGACGTTTCTGCCTGCAAAACCTGTAAGCGAGCACCGAGCTCAATCATTTGCGTTGCGAGCTCGATGTCCTTGGCCTCTTGGGCTACGCTTTTAAGTGCCATAACAATTAAACGTTCGCTGATTCAGCGGCGGCAACGGCGCGCTGAGATAATAAAATCGTCGAGTGAGCTTGTTGTAGCACCCCCCCTAATACATCTTGCGTTAATGTGGATAACAATTCGTAATCATTCAAGCGAAAAGCACATAACAATGTGTTCGAAGATGATAATTTAATCACTTGAGCAGGAGATAAATTAAGGACTGTTTCAGCCACATCCTCATCAAAGCCCAATCGATACATTCCAGCTGCGAAATTTTCTCGCAGTA
>JAAYRP010000040.1 GCA_012518715.1 Alcaligenaceae bacterium
GCGTTATTTGTTATTTGGGGTGACTGGTAGTGGCAAAACAGAAACCTATATGCGGGTCGCTTTACAGGTGTTGGCACAGGGAAAGCAGGTGCTATTTATGGTGCCTGAAATTAACCTAACCCCACAATTTGAGCACATGTTGCGTGGACGTTTGGTTGATGAGCATAATCAGCCGTATCGTATTGCGGTGATGCATAGTGGTTTAGCTGCGGGCAAGCGTTTAGAAAACTGGCTGCAGGTTTACGAGGGTGATGCGAACGTTTTATTAGGCACGCGATTGGCGCTTTTTACGCCTATGCCTAATCTTGGCTTAATTATCGTGGACGAGGAGCATGATCATTCGTATAAGCAGCAAGAAGGTTTACGTTATTCTGCACGAGATTTAGCTTTATGGCGGGGGCAGCAGCAACAGATACCTGTGGTTTTAGGCTCTGCCACACCTTCTTTAGAAAGCTGGCATCATGCGCAACAAGGGCACTATCAGCTTTTGACCTTATCGCAACGGGCTAAGGCGGTACCACTACCCGCCATTGAGCTGGTTGATACGCGACGTGCCCAATTAGAGCAAGGCTATAGTCCACAGTTAATTACTGCCTTGGAAAAGACCTTAGAGGCAGGCCAGCAAGCGCTGATTTTTCTTAATCGGCGAGGGTATGCGCCTGTATTGCACTGTGGGTCGTGTGGATGGTTGAGCCAATGTCCGCATTGCTCTGCTTATGCTGTCTTACATAAAGGATATAAACATTATATGCAGTGCCACCATTGTGGTGGCCAGAGCCCCGTGGCCAAGCATTGTCCCGACTGTGGTTATGTGGATTTAACCCCTCTGGGTAAAGGTACACAGCGGGTCGAGGAATATTTAGCGCAACGTTTTCCGCAGGCTAGGGTATTACGTATCGATGCCGATAGCACGCGTCGTAAAGGTAGCGCAGAGACACTATTTGCTCAGGTCCATGCTGGGGAAGTGGATATTTTGGTGGGAACGCAGATGGTCTCCAAGGGGCATGATTTTAGTCGGCTTGCTCTGGTTGGGGTGTTGAATGCTGATACCATGTTATTCGCACAAGACTTTCGAGCGCCAGAACGCTTATTTTCACAGTTGATGCAAGTCGCTGGGCGTGCAGGACGCCATCAGACTGGAGCAAGGGTTTTAGTGCAAACGGATTATCCCGAGCATGTTGTGTATCAAGCTCTAGTACAGCAAGATTATCCCTTGTTTGCGGAACACCAGTTGCAGCAGCGGCAGCAGGTTGGCTTACCGCCTTTTGTGTATTTGGCATTGATAACGGCCGAGTCAAAGCAATTAGATCAGGCGATGGCATTTTTGCGCCATGCGAAACAGTGGGCACAGCATCCAGAGCTGCCAGGCATGGAGCATGTGTTTGTATACGATGCAGTGCCTTTACGTATCATGCGCGTGGCTAATATTGAACGGGCACAATTACTCATAGAAAGCCCTAACCGGTTGGCTTTGCACGCTTTTATACGAGCCTGGGCTCCGCAATTAGATGAGCTAGCGAAATACTATCGTTGTAAGTTTGTATTAGAAATCGATCCTCAGGATATTTAAGATGTCGGCATTAGGTTTAAACCCCGCACAGTACGAGGCTGTACGTTATTTAGATGGTCCGGCTCTCGTTTTAGCTGGGGCTGGGAGTGGTAAAACCCGAGTGATTACTCAAAAAATCGCCTATTTAATTGGTGAGTGTGGATACAGTGCGCGACGTATTGTGGCGCTGACTTTTACCAATAAGGCGGCCAAGGAAATGCAAGAACGGGTGCAGGGGTTACTGGACAAGCGCCTAACAAAAGGGCTAACGATTAGTACTTTTCACTCATTGGGTTTAAAAATATTGCGTGAAGAGGCTGAGTATGCTGGCTTGAAGCCTCGTTTTTCCATTATGGATGCAAATGATACGTTAGGGATTATCCAAGAGCTATTAGCGACTACAGATAAAGGCCGATTACGTGCGGTGCAGCAAGATATTTCTTTATGGAAAAATGCGCTCTTGAGCCCCGATGCGGCAGCCCAAGCGGTACAAACGCCTAGTCAAGCCGAATCTGCCAAAGTCTATCGCAGCTATGATGAAACATTACGTGCTTATCAAGCGGTGGATTTTGATGATTTAATACGGTTACCGGCGCAGCTGTTAGCTACTAATGAAGAGGTACGCCAGCGTTGGCAGGCACGCGTGCATTATTTGCTAGTAGATGAGTATCAAGATACTAATGCTTGTCAGTATCGGTTGGTGCAGTTGTTGGTTGGCGATAGGGCAATGTTCACCGCAGTCGGGGATGACGATCAGGCCATTTATGCGTGGCGAGGGGCTACGGTAGAAAATTTGCACCAACTGACGGTGGATTACCCACAGCTAAAACTGATTAAACTAGAACAAAACTATCGCTCATCCCAGCGTATTCTAGAAGCAGCAAACCATGTGATTGGCCATAACCCTGTGGTTTTTGGTAAAAAGCTGTGGTCAGATTTAGGCATAGGAGAGCCCATTAAAATAAAGGACTGCGATGACGAGCAGGCCGAGGCGCAGTGGGTTGGTATTAGCTTATCGGCGGAAAAGTTTGAACGTAAAGCGAAATGGGGGGATTTTGCGGTACTGTATCGCAGTAATCAACAAGCGCGTCTCATTGAGCAGCAGCTGCGTGAGTTACGCATCCCCTATGTGATGAGTGGTGGACAAAGCTTTTTTGATAAAGCGGAAATCCGTGACATCTTAGCGTATTTGCGTTTGATTGCTAACCCTGATGATGATCCTGCATTTATTCGTGCTGCTACAACACCACGGCGTGGTATAGGTCAAACAACATTAACTCAACTTGGTGAGGTCGCCGTTGAGCACCAGCTTTCAATGTTTGAGGCGATCGATTTGGTTCACTTAACAGGTCGTTTAGCCGATAGACAGGTAAAAACATTACAGGTTTTTGCTGAGTTTATTGCCCGTATGCGACAAAAAGCAGAGCAAACTGGTAAAGCGGCGGCTGCGGTGTTGGATGAGCTGCTTGCTGCTATTGATTATGAGCGTTACCTCTATGATGTTTTTGATGATAAGCCAGCCTTAGCGCGCTGGCAAAATGTATTGGAGCTCGTGGATTGGCTTAAATCTAAAGCCGAGTTTGATGAGATGAGTTTGCTCGACTTGTCGCAGCATGTCGCGTTAATTACGATGCTCGAGAGAAATGAAAAAGATGAAGACACGGATGCGGTGCATTTGTCGACATTACATGCGGCTAAAGGGCTTGAATACAAACATGTTTTTTTGATTGGGGTAGAGGAAGGCTTACTACCACATTTAGGCCGTGACGATGAAGATATACCGGTGGGCCAAGAAGAAATAGTATTAACGCAGCGCATTCAAGAGGAACGCCGTCTTATGTATGTGGGGATCACACGTGCACAAAGAAGTTTACGAGTTAGCTGGTGTAAACGGCGCCGCCGAGCTAAAGAATATACGGTTCGGGAGAAATCCCGTTTTATTGCTGAAATGGGGCTAGCAGAAAGCGCTATTGTTGAAGCCGCTCAAGCGCATATGAGTCCAAAAGAGCGCTTAACTATGTTAAAGGATTTATTAAAAAGTTAGTGCATGAAAAAAGCCACTCAGAAGAGTGGCTTTTTAGTATTAGTAATAATTGTTGATTAATCTACGAGCTTCTTTAGCGCGTGCTTCGTAGAGGGCTTCAGCCATTTTACAGATAGCATTACCTAAGGCGTGGCCGATTTTTTTGCAGCCTTTTAACATGGTACCGCCGATGTCTTTCATAGACACCGCCTCACCATTGCTAAGCACTTGGTTCATAACGGAGCGTTCGATAGAGTCACTCCAGCGGGTGTATTGAAAATCAGCAGGTAGCGTTGCCATGATAAATGTCCTTAGATGAGTAAGCGTTGGAACTGACAGTATTTGAATTATAGGGTTTTCCCTAGGTTGAGGTCAAGGGTAAACCCTAATGTGAGGTAAAAGTGTAGTATTTCTGCTCATACATAAAAGGTGGAAATACGCTATCTTTAAATAAGTGATGATTTAATTAGGAGCACATATGGCTAGCACCCTCTTTTCCCGTTGGCAACAAGGTTACGGTCCGATCACCCATAGCGAAGAAACGCAAAAATATATCAAAAACATGGCGCAAGAATTAGTTGCAGAGGGTAAGCAACCGACTACCGATGCTGTCTATGAAAAACTGATCGCCTTGGATCGTTTAACCGCTGCTGGTATGTGGGTGGTGGTGCATATGACGTATGCTAATCGTTTGCATGTAGATGGACAGCCATTAGAGGCAGAAGATTTTAAAAAGCAGCCCGAAGGGCATACAGGGGGGGCCTTAAATATGGTGCCAGCCTATGCTGCCTACATGACGCTTAATGCTTTAACAGGGGAAACGCGCGCCTGGCTAATGGGACAAGGGCACAGTGTTGCCGCGATTGAGGCATTGAATGTTCTTTTGGGTAATCTACACCCAGAGCAAGCCCAAGCCTATGGTGATGGCGAGGCGGGGCTCAATCGCTTGTTACAAGATTTTTATGGCTATGCTTTGGCTGCGGATGGGTCACCGGCTGCTCCGCTAGGTAGCCATGTGAATCCACATACAGCGGGTGGGATCATCGAAGGGGGATATCTGGGTTTTGCTGAGCTACAGTATGCCCACATGCCTTTACCGGGGGAAAAACTGGTTGCTTTTTTATCGGATGGCGCTGCCGAAGAGCAGCGTGGTAGTGACTGGATTCCACGCTGGTGGCGCGCAGAAGACTCAGGGATGGCGTTACCAATCATGATTGCGAATGGGCGTCGTATTGAGCAGCGTACCCAAATGGGAACCTTAGAAGGATTAAGCGGTTTTATTGAGCATTTAAAAGGTTGTGGTTTTGATCCAATTGCTTTTGATGGGCGTGATCCAGCCATGTTTGTTTATACCCTTTGGGATATGGAAAAGCGGTTGGCGCAGCGGGTTCAGCTATTAAAAGCGGGACATCTTCAGTATCCTCTATCGATTCCGTATGGCATTGCACATACGGTTAAAGGCTTTGGTTTTTATGGAGCAGATGAGAACGCGGCGCATAACCTTCCCCTGCCCGCGAATCCTCGTCATGATGCCCATGCGCGAGCATTATTTAATCAGTATGCGCAGCCATTATGGGTGGCACCCGAGGAGCTTCATCATAGTATTAAGCAGCTCAGCACGCATCAGGATCAGGGGCGCGTCCTAGAAAGAGATAATCCGGTGGCAAATCGTTGTCCTGATTTGCCTTCTTTGCCACAAACTACCTATAAGCCACTCGGAGAGGCATTAAGCCCGATGGCAGCAATGGATACATATTTTGTAGAGCTAGTACAAAATAATCCATCCTTACGTCCTCGTGTGGGTAATCCAGATGAACTAGCTAGTAATCGTTTATCAGGGGTTCTAGCCCATTTAAAACATCGCGTCACAGATCCAGAAAGTGAATTAGAGTCTATTCATGGCGATATTATTACTGCTCTAAACGAAGAGGCCGTTGTTTCTGCCTGCATAGGCAATCAGAGTGGTTTGAATCTGGTTGCGAGCTATGAGGCATTTTGTGTAAAGATGTTAGGGGCGTTACGCCAGCGTATTATTTTTGCGCGACAACAAAAAGAAATAGGGCGTCCTGCGCAGTGGTTATCGTGGCCGGTGGTCGCCACCTCACATACTTGGGAAAATGGTAAAAACCAGCAGTCACACCAAGACACCACGTTTGCAGAGGCTTTACTAGGCGAGATGAGCGATGTGTGTCGGGTATTGTTTCCAGCAGACTATAATAGTTTTATGGCATTGTTACCCACGATTTATCATAGTCGCGGGCAGATTGCCTGTGTGGTGGCTCCGAAGCGGGAGCGGGTAACAGTATTTGATGCAGAGCAGGCTCAGCAGTTGGCCGAGCAAGGGGCTATTGTGGTGCGTGAATACGAAGGTCCCCAAGCTGTATTGCTTTTAGCGAACGGTAGTTACCAACTGGAGCAAATGCAATTGGCGGCTGAGCGGCTTCAGGATCAAGGTCGTGGCTATCGTTTAGTTTATATCCAAGAGCCCGGGCGTTTACGTCAAGCTAGAGATAGATTTGAGCTCGAAAAAACATTAACTCCAGAGCAGTGTCAGTGGTTATGCCCAGATACGTTTACCCATCGTATTGCTTTAACCCATATGCGTCCAGAGGTCTTTAGAGGACATTTATGGCATCTATTCCCTCAGACTGAGCACAGTACAGTGCTTGGCTACATTAATCGTGGTGGTACGTTGGATGATTTTGGGATGCAGTTTACTAATAACGCCACCTGGGCACATGTACTGCAAGCGTATGCGAATAGTACAAAAACCTCTCTACATGATTATTTAAGTCCTAACGAGGTCAATGCAGTTTTAGGTATTGGTGATCCTTTTGACTTGCGTTATTGACATCCTCCCCGGCCTGAAGGCCGGAGATTCCTACGGCGCTCAGGGGCGGCATTGAGCAGCCCTGAGTCGCTTCGGTGGGTTCCTGGGCCGAGTGCGCAACCGCTGCTCGTATCTCCACAGGCGTTACTTCCGGCATGCCCTGCCGTAGGCTGCCTTGGTTGTCGGCAGCAATGCCATTATAGGACGGCTGCGCCGTCCGCGCTATCCTTCCCCGCCCTGAACGGCGGGGCTTGTCGCGCACCGGGTCATTGCCCGCAAGAACTAACTCAGCTGCAATAAAAAACGCCCTGCGTCTCCCATCAAAGCTTATCTGCCTTTGATGGGAGAACGCTTAAGGGCGCGTTGCAAGCAATCAATGGGTTATTGATTCAACATCTGCTCAACTTTATTGCGTAATTCAGCGTCCTGCTGTATGGCCAAGCTGATGCCGTTATATTCCTCGACTGACAATCCATCTTCTTCTACAGCGGCGACCATTTTCTCATCTGCTTCTTGCATGATTTGTTGGCGCGCAGCGTCATCAGAGGCTTGCTCCAATTGCGGCTGATACTCCTGTGCGACTGCAGCGACCTTTTGTGCTGCGCCGATATAACGCTCGAGCTCCTCGTCAGTAGGCTGGACGACTTCAGGGGCAGCAGGGGCAGC
>JAAYRP010000248.1 GCA_012518715.1 Alcaligenaceae bacterium
AGCTTGAAATGAGAATCTTAGACGCAAGGTGTGACTTGCAGGGCGGTAGCCAACTCTAAGATTTGCGGTCGGGCTTGACCGTCTAGCTGTAGGAATCCCCTCGGTTTAGCGAGGGGAGGAAGTCAAATCCAATGATATTCAACGATTATGCAATTACAAGGAGTAAGTAACATGTCTAATAAGATGAAAGCAGCCGTTCTACATGAGTTTAATCAACCACTGCAAATAGAAGAGGTTGATATACCAACCGCAGGTCCTGGTCAGATTGTTGTAAAAATGGAAGCGTCAGGCGTTTGTCATACCGATCTTCATGCAGTCGAAGGTGATTGGCCAGTTAAACCAAATCCGCCGTTTATTCCAGGTCACGAAGGGGTTGGTATTATTACCGAAGTAGGTGACAACGTTCATCATGTTAAAAAAGGCGACCGCGTTGGGGTGCCATGGCTATACTCGGCCTGTGGACACTGTACTCACTGTTTAGGTGGCTGGGAGACGCTTTGTGAAAAACAAGAAAACTCAGGTTATTCAGTAAACGGTAGTTTTTCAGAATATGTATTAGCAGATGCCAACTACGTAGGTATCATTCCTGAAGGTGTCGATTCTGTTGAAATCGCACCTGTGTTATGTGCCGGTGTGACCGTATATAAAGGTCTTAAAATGACCGATACCAAACCTGGAGATTGGGTGGTGATATCTGGTATCGGCGGACTGGGGCATATGGCAGTTCAATACGCGATTACTATGGGATTAAACGTTGCAGCGGTAGATATTGATGATGAGAAACTAGACTTTGCTAAAAGACTAGGCGCAAAAGTGACCATTAATGCCAAAGACACCGATCCAGGTGAGTATCTACAACAAGAGATTGGTGGTGCACACGGTGCTTTAGTTACCGCAGTTTCTGCCAAAGCATTTGATCAAGCGCAAGCTATGTTACGCCGCGGTGGTACATTGGTATGTAATGGCCTGCCTACTGGTGATTTCCCAGTTTCTATTTTCGATACGGTTCTAAACGGTATTACTATTAGAGGTTCCATTGTAGGTACGCGTTTGGATTTACAAGAATCACTAGATATGGCAGCCGCAGGTAAGGTGAAAGCAACTGTAGCCGCTGAGCCACTTGAGAATATTAACGACATTTTTGACCGCATGCGTCAGGGTAAGATTGAGGGTCGAATTGTTATTGATTACTCCAAATAGCATTTAGCGTTCATTAGAGGCATGATTTATTAGTGCTTATTCTAATAAATCATCACAACAATAGGCCGTATCGTTTTATCGCATTGTCATTCATTGCATGCGTATAAAACGATATGGCTTTTTTAGCAAAAGGATATTGACATGAAGGTAAACGCAACCCAAGCAGCGATAGAGCTTATAGAGCTTTTAAAATCTAAGCATGGCGAATTAATGTTTCATCAATCAGGAGGTTGCTGTGATGGCAGCTCGCCCATGTGCTATCCGCTAGGAGAGTTTAAGGTCGGTGGGCAGGATGTCTTAGTCGGTGAAATCGGTGGTTGTCCTTTTTATATGGGCAAAGCACAACATGAGTTATGGCAACATACGGACCTGACCATCGATGTGGTTAATGGCCGCGGTGCCAGTTTCTCTCTAGAGATACCAGAGGGAAAACGATTTATCGTGCGCTCTGAGATTTGTGAGCGATAAGTGTTTTTAGTTGCCGTTATTGACCTCTGTTGTCGTTATATGGCGTTGTTTTAAACCGATATAAAATCAGATTAAAACGATAATGAACGCATCGTTTTTATTAACTCATTGCTTAGCCTTATCTATTTTCATACTATGAGTGTTGATTAAATCACCTTATAACCTAAAACACTCGTTAAGGATGACGATATGACTATAGAACCCTTCAAAAGCAACTGGGCGACTGAAGAACATGAAATGGTGTACGACAGTGCCTTAAAGATGTTTAAAAGTTGGGAAGAAAAAGACGAGCAATGGCGTGAAGATGGCAAAATCGCTCGCTCTGCTTGGAATGAAGCCGGTGAGGTGGGCTTTTTATGTGCTTCAGTTCCAGAGCAGTACGGTGGTGGCGGTGGCGACTTTGGCCATGAAGCTATGTTGCTATTGGCGCAAGCACAAGCCAACCAATCAGGTTTTGGCGGGCAAGTTCACTCAGGTATTGTCGCCCCTTATATCCTCAAGCACGGCACAGAAGAACAAAAGAAAAAATGGCTCCCTAAAATGGCCTCAGGCGAATATGTCGCTGCCATTGCCATGACCGAACCTACCACAGGCTCTGACCTACAAAACATCAAAACCTACGCCGTAAAAGATGGTGATGACTATATCATTAACGGCTCAAAAACCTTTATCACCAATGGCCAACACGCCAACTTAATTGTACTGGCCTGCAAAACAGA
>JAAYRP010000249.1 GCA_012518715.1 Alcaligenaceae bacterium
GCGACCCCCATCAAAATCGAGGCTTGGTCTAAACGGTAGCCGAGCTGTTGCGCGCCCCATTCAATAACGATGAATTGCAAGGTGGCACCAGCGCCCCAAAAAAGGGTGGTGACGGCAAGCGAAATTTGGCCTAGCTTGTCTTGCCAAAGCACACAGACATAGCCTTTAAAATCATGAATCAACGCAAAAGGGTTGGTTTTTTGCTGGGGGTAGTGAACATGGGTTTTAGGAATGAGTAAATTGCAGGCCGCCGCCGCAAGATAAATAAAACCAATGATTAAAATAGCGGCCTCGGTTCGGTTGGCTGCCATTTGATTGATACCGGGCGTGTTTTGGAGGGTGGGGCTAATATCGGGGTGAATTAAAACGCCGCCTAATACCGTTCCTACAATGATAGAAAGCACAGTTAGGCCTTCGATCCAGCTATTGCCTTTGACTAAGAGCTCAGGCTTGAGCATTTCGGTGACAATACCGTATTTAGCCGGTGAGTAGGCCGCGGCACCAATGCCGACCAGTGTGTAGGCAAAAAAGATGTAAAACAGTTGCATGTCTTGGCTGCTAGCCAAAGTATGCAAATTAAACATCAAGGCACAGCCGATAAATTTGATGCCATTGGTGATAAACATCACACGCCCTTTAGGGAATGCATCGGCAAAAGCGCCTACAAACGCCGCTAAGGCGACATAGGCCAAAGCAAACCACCATTTCATAAGGGGAACCATCCAATCGGGCCCGCTTAGGTCGGCGATTAAAGCGATGGCGGCGATTAATAATGCGTTATCAGCAACAGAAGACAGCGCTTGCGCTGCCATAACTAGATAGAAACCTTTATTCAAAACGTATCTCGATGAAGAGGTGGGATGAAAATCCCCACGTAGGTGATTTTGATTGGATGTAACTCAGTATAGCCTTATGTTATTTTTCTGGCTAAAGGAACACGTTTGCGAAGCGACTGCGTTATCATACGAAAGCTGTAACTATTTTGCCTAGTGGGTTTTTAGTGCGTCTAACACAAATTAAATTATCGGGTTTTAAGTCGTTTGTCGATACGACGGTGATTCCTACCCCAAGCCAGTTAGTGGGGGTCGTAGGGCCAAATGGCTGTGGTAAGTCAAATATTATTGATGCAGTACGTTGGGTGCTGGGGGAAAGCCGTGCCTCGGAGCTACGTGGTGGCTCCATGCAGGATGTAATTTTTAATGGTTCGGATCAGCGTAAGCCTGCAGCACGTGCTTCGGTAGAGCTAACTTTTGATAATGCCGACGGGCGCATTACGGGGCAGTGGGGTGCTTATACCGAGATAGCGGTACGTAGAGAGCTGACTCGCGATGGAACCAGCGGTTATTTTATTAACGGCCAGCAAGTACGTCGTCGAGACATCAATGATATGTTTCTTGGCACGGGGCTAGGGGCGCGTGGTTATGCCATTATTGGTCAGGGAATGATTAACCGGCTTATTGAAGCCAAGCCAGAGGAGCTGCGTGTTTATTTAGAGGAAGCAGCGGGCGTTTCCCGTTATAAAGAGCGA
>JAAYRP010000250.1 GCA_012518715.1 Alcaligenaceae bacterium
AAATAATAAAGATGAGCCAAATGGACTACGGGCCACAACAATTCTTTGCATGGGTATCTCCTCAACCAACCCACGCATTGTAAGAATCGAATATGACAACCAAATGAAGCGTTACTTACTAAAGGTAACAAGGCATATCCAAGCCGTAACATCTCATGCCACCTTCGTCAAATAATTGTCACAATGCCTCATTACAATAGCCCGCATGTCAAACGCGTCTTTTTTGTCTTCGTATTATGAACAGCTGACACAACGCCCCTACGCCTATGATTGGTATGCGGTATTACGCCAGCTAGAAAATCACTACCCTTTAAAAAAACCTTTAGGGCGTAACCTGCTCCCAGCGCACGAGCCGATTCGGTTAGGACAGCACCCGTCCTTGGCTTTTGCACCAGCTACATTACAACGTGCAACCTACAAAAACCAACAGCTGCATGTACATATAGCTAGTTTTGGCTTGTTTGGACCAAACGGGGCGTTACCTTTGCATTTAACCGAATACGCCTATCAACGTTTGCACCATCATCATGATGCCACGTTTACGCAGTTCGCCAACCTCTTTCACCATCGTTTAATTAGCTTGTTTTATCGAGCTTGGGCAGATAACCAGTGTGCGCTCAGCTTAGACCACCCTACTGAGACTTTTAGCCACTATGTGGCACAACTCGCCCGCATTCCCTATCCTCCTCAGGGAAGTCCAGAGCTGATCGCTCCCCATGCTCGACTTTATTTTTCGGGCTTATTGGCTCAGTCTCGACGCAACGCGGCTGGTCTTGTACAGTTATTACGTGATTTTTTTACGGTGCCTGTTCAGCTACAAAACCATATTCCACAATGGATTTCTTTACCCAAAACTCAGCAATGGCGCTTAGGCACTGGTGTATTGGGTGAACACCCTTTAGGCAAAAAATACTATGATGCGCAATATAAATTCCGCCTACAACTGGGACCCTTATCCTATGGGCAATTTCATTATTTTTTGCCCACACAGCGTGGCTATCTACAATTGCGACAATGGGTACAAGACTATATTGGGTTGGAGCTTGCTTGGGAACTGCAATTAATTTTGCAACAGCATGAAGTCCAAGGGGTGCGTCTAGGCAAACCGCAGCCTTTGGGGCTGGCCACTTGGCTAGGGCAGCGCCCCAAAGCGCTAGGTCATGCTAAAGATGTGATTATTTAGCCGGCAAATGGCGTGTTGCGTCCACGGCCTTACCGTTATAACGCAACTCAAAATACAACTGAGTGGTATTCGTGTCCGTACGCCCCATTTGCGCGATGGTTTGCCCTTGTTTTACTGACTGTCCTTCTTTTACAGCAAGCGATTTGTTATGGGCATAGACGCTAATAAAGTTTGCATCATGGCTAATAATCACCATATTGCCATAACCTCTTAAGCCATTACCTGCATACATGACCTTGCCAGCGGCCGCTGCCTTAATGGGCGTGCCCTCTGCTCTCGTAATAAACACCCCTTGAGACTGAGGACCTGTTCCACGACGATGCGAGCCTGGAGCTGGCCAAATCAACTTAATAGACCGTGGAGCCGCTACTGACTGTGCTGTCGTTGCTTTGGGTGCTTGTACAGTAGATGTACCAGACGCTGCTGGGGGACTCGCACTCCCACCCTGCACTCGCAATAACTGCCCTACTTGAATATGATTTGGGTTCCGGATGTTATTGTTCCGCATCAATGCATTTACGCTTTGCCCATGCTGTCGCGCAATCTTGGAAAGCGTATCCCCTTTTTGCACTCGATAATAGCCTTGAGGGGCCTGTTGCTTTTTAGGGCTAGAGCCACATGCCGCTAACACCAACGCCATCATCATTACTGCCAAAAAACGCATGCTTTACCTTATTTATTAAACCAACAATCCGTCTTAACTAAACCATAAAGCGCCCCATTTGCCAAGCGCCCCTTACACAACCTTAACTTGTTTTACCTACAGAAGAAGCATCAGCGGCCGAAACTGGCACAGCCTCCACCCCCGACGATGCAGCGCCAATGACCTCCATCCGCTGGGTATGATGTAAAGCCAAACGAGCTTGAGCAAATAACTCCAACACAGCGAAAAAGACCTCACTACGTTGCGCACTCACTAAACGGGGTGAGGGCAAATAAAAAAATAAACTAAATGCAATCCCACCATTTTGCTCAAAACCATCCACAGTCACAAAAGGCGCGGGGTCCTCTAATACTTGTTCATTGCTTTGCGCCGCACGCAATAAACACGCTCGCACCTGCTGTGCATCCACATTTACTGGCATGACCACGGTGATTTGCCCCCGCCCCAATGGCTCACTCAAGGTCACATTACGCACCACTTTGGTGATGAACTCTGAGTTTGGCACAATTACAGTAGAACGATCAAAGCGCTCAATTTCTGTGGCACGCGCATTGATCCGGCGCACATTTCCCTCTACATCCGTGCCTAAGCTTACCCAATCGCCCACTTTAATTGGCCGCTCTGCTAAAAGCAACAACCCAGAAACAAAGTTTTGCACTACCGCCTGTAGCCCAAAACCAATCCCTACTGACAGCGCACTGACAATCCAAGCCATTCGGTCAAAACCAATACCAGCGGCAGATAAGGCAACCACGGCAGCTGCCACATAGCCAACATAACTCACCAAACGCGCCGCCGATGAGCGCATACTAGGATCCAAGCGCGTATAAGGCAAATACTGATTCGCTAACCAAGCCTGTAAGCTGTGTACGGCCAACCCACCAACCACGAGCACAACCATGCCATACAAAAAGGCGACTGGTTTTAAGGTGACCTCACCAAAAGTAAAGCCTTGCGACAAAAACGCCAAACGCCGTTGCAACCAAATCACAGGATCTTCACCAAACGGCAAAGAAAATAACGTCGCTGCTACAAGCAATAACCCAAGCTTAGCGCCCCCACTAAATAATAAGACCGCTTGACTACGCCATCGCCATTGCGCTTGATTCAATTGGCTTTGCGCTGCATCTTGACGGACATTATTTAATACCGCTTGCGCCACATCACTCAGCAAGCAATACAACAAATAAGTCGTTAATATCACCACGCCCAGCCAAATCACCTCTTGGATGATCAAATTACTTAATGCGGTATAACCAACCAATAAAGCTATTACACTACATAACACCGCTAAGCTTACTAAACGCAAAGCAACACGGTGCAAGCCCGTTAACCAAACTGAACCTAAATCCAGCCCACCCTCTTTACGATAATAACGTTGCGCGCGCCATACGGCTATGCCAACCACAGCATTTAACCCTAAAGCTAACAAACCATTGGTTAACATCACTGTGCTTAAGCTTGAACTAATCACATGCGTTAACTGCTGTAAAGTCCATAGCACAATGATTAACCCCCCTAAGGTCAGTGGTAACCATTGCAACGCCTGCGCCACTTCATTGGGTAGACTCGGTAAGCGCCATGTGGGCTTATGGGGCGATAATAATGCTCGACCTAATCCTGCAATAAAAGCGGCCAAAGCCACCACCGCAATAAACTGTCGGATAAATACCAATAGCTCGGGCGTTAAGCCCTCGGCATACATCAGCACCGATAACAAAATCAATAACACACCCGTAGGAATCGCCACATACAAACCAATTAAACCGATGGCAAGCAAGCTTCTACGTAAACGCGTAGGCTGGCTTTTATTGACTAAAAAACGGATGAACCGAAACCAAATGGCGATCCCACCTAAGGCCCACACCAGTGCCCCCACACCAAGCCAGAGCTTATGCTGCCACGCTACCGGCGCAAATGCCTCTTTAATTTTTTGCCAACTTTTCTGTACTGCCAAGCGATCATCTGGCAATTTCTCCTGTAACTGCCGCCATAAAGATGGGGCAAAAGGTGACAGGCCTCGCTGTGACACCACATCTTGGAACTGTTGCCTACGTTGCGCCGCTACTTCTGAAATGGCTTGCTCAGCCTCTACTGCAATCAAGCGCGCAATCTTAAGCTGTCCACTTAATGTGCTGATCTCTTCATTCAAAGCAGAGCGCTGTTTTTTCACATCTTGTGTCTCTGTTGCTTCATCCTCTGGTAGGCCCAACTCCGCTAGACGTGCTTGTGCGGCTTGATGTAAAGGAGTAATGGTCGTATCAATCCCTGCTGCTTTGGTTTGCACTTGATTCAAACGATTACGAAAATCCACCAACTGCTGGTCCGTAAATGGTATTTTGCTATCGGCAAGTGCCGCCTGAATTTGTTTTAGCTCCGTGCGTGCTTGATCTAACTCTTGAGCTATATCTCGCACCCCCTCAGATTCTACAGCTTGTGCCGTAGCATAAAAACCACCCAATAGCAGCGACAACGCCAAAAGCGCACGCAGTAATACCGTCGGAAAAAAGACAAAAGTAGGCATAGGATCCCTATAAAAAAAACCGCTACCATCTATAGTAGCGGTTTTTTATCTTATCCAAACAGACAAGGCGATTTATTTGACCTGAACACCCGAGCCTGCTGTAACGTGACCAATCTGACAGGCGTAATCAAAGCCCTGCTCATGTAAAAGCGTTAAAACAGATGGCGCCACATCAGGACGACAAGAAATCAACAAGCCACCCGAGGTCTGTGGATCTGTCAACATACCACGCTGTGTAGCTGTCACTGTCTCGGCTAACTGAATATGCTCGCCATAAGCTTGCCAATTACGCCCAGATGCCCCTGTAATAAAGCCTTGCGAAGCAAGCTCTGGCACATTCGGTAACCACGGCAATGCCGCAAAATCCAGCTCGATTTTTACTTTTGAGCCGCGAGCAATTTCCCACGCATGCCCCAACAACCCAAACCCAGTGACATCCGTGAGCGCATGAACCCCATCCATTTTAGCTAATAAACTCCCTGGCCGATTCAACTGCGTTGTGCTTTGGATCATCACCGCATAATCGGCTTGAGATAGCTGCTGCTTTTTAAATGCCGCCGACATCACCCCAATGCCTAAGCCTTTAGTAAGAATTAACACATCTCCTACTTGAGCCGCTGCATTTTTACGGACATGTGCCGGAT
>JAAYRP010000251.1 GCA_012518715.1 Alcaligenaceae bacterium
CCAAATCAAAGGTTGGCACCTCTAAAATGGGCACAGAACGTCCGCTTTCTACAGTTTCTGTAATGGCTTTAAAACCAACCCAGGCCCCCGAGTAACGGGATAAAGCCCAGCCCCATAAGCCAAAATACTCATACTCCTCCACGGAGCTAGGGTGCACGATAGGCATACGCAAATGACGTAGCGCCTGTTCACTACTATGAGGAATGGAAGAGGAAACACCAACATGGTCATCGCCAACGACCACGAGCACGCCACCCTGATGGCTTGCCCCCGCGGCATGCCCATGATGCAAAGCGTCGCCGGCACGATCCACGCCAGGTCCTTTGCCATACCACATGCCAAAAACACCATCGACTTTTTTTTCTGGGTGGGTGTCAAGCTGTTGAGTGCCCATCATCATGGAGGCGGCTAAATCTTCGTTAATCGCAGGTTGAAAGCGGATACGTGCTGCATCCAGTTCTTTTTTAAAACGCCACATGGTGGTGTCCACACCACCTAATGGCGAGCCACGATAGCCCGAAACAAAGCCAGCGGTATGACGCCCCTCGGCGTGGTCGCGACGCGCTTGACTCAGTAATAGGCGCACCAATGCCTGTGTGCCTGTTAAAAAAATACGGCCCGAGGTCGCCGTGATCGAGTCTTTTAGTTGATAGTCTTGATTGATGTTATTTTGCATGATGAAAACCTCCACTCCTATAGCTTTCATCATAAGGATTTACCAGTAGATTATTTTTGCGTTGTTATTGCGTAAAATCCCTATAAAACGAAACAAACATTTCAAAAAAGAGGAAATATGGATACGATCAATTTAAAAATCTTGCAATGCTTGCAAAAAGATGGTCGTGCCTCGGCTCAGCAGGTGGCCGAACAAGTGGGGTTGTCAACGGCACCGGTATGGCGGCGTATTAAAGCGCTCGAAGAACAAAAGGTCATCACTGGCTATCATGCTGCAGTAGATAGAAATAAAGTAGGGCTCCAAAGCTGCATGTTTACTCAGATTAGTTTAGATCGGCATTCAGCAACGATGGTTGATACATTTATTCAAGCCGTAAAAGACACACCCGAAATACTGGCTTGTTATGCGGTAACAGGGGATGCTGATTTTCTGTTAAAGATTGTGGTTCCCAGCCCAGAAAGCTATGATGATTTTATGCACCGGTTTTTTTTCAACCTGCCAGGTGTGAGACAGACGCGTACGATTGTGGCGCTTAAAGAAATCAAAAATCAAATGCAGTTACCTTTGTTTTAATGCCGTCCCCCACTTTTTATAGGGCTAGGTTAGAATTTGATTTTCACATGGATTTTTAATAGGACAGGGTATGATGCCGTTACGTATGTTGCGAGGCTTAGGTGTAATCATAGTTGGCGGCGTGGTGGCAGCGTGTGGTTCGTTTCCGCCTCCTCCTGCACCAGCGCCTGAAACGGATCCCACGCAGGTTTGTCAGCCCGTGGCAGAGGATGATCCTTTGGTGGGCAATTGGCTCAGCAAACGGAGCCAAAAAGGGGTGGTGGGTGAGCTGCGTACTTTATTTACTCTGCAGGCCGATGGCCGCATGCTGTATACAGAACAGCTTAAGCGTCCGCGTCAACCATCACAGGGGCTGAGCGAAAGCGGTTGCTGGTGGCGAGACGGTGATGTGTTGGTGTTAAAAACTTTAGAATCAAATGGGGTGCCGGTTGATGCAGACGACCCGATTTATACCAATACGTATGTGATTAGTCACAGCAGTACGGACAAGCTACGTTTGCGTGGTAGTGATGGCATAGAGCACAACACAGAGCGTACCTCACAAGGCTATCGGTTACCTTTTTAATAAAAATAGGCGCTGTGTTCAGCGCCTATAATACGGTGATGCGGTTAGGCAGTGATCTGGTGCAGACGCGCTAAAACGGCCTCTTTACCAATCAGAGCCAATACAGCATCAACCGCTGGGGTTTGTTTTTGCCCTGTCACCGCGACACGTACTGGGATACCTAATTTTGGCATTTTAATATTATTGGCAGCCAAGGTCTCTTTGATAACAGCGGCGATGTTCTCTGTGTGCCAATCTTCTACAGCAGTCAAGCGTTGCGCAAAATCACGCAAAATGGCCTTAGCATCATCGGTGAGAATTTCAGCTTGGAGCTCTGCGCTAGCGGGGCTAAAAGGCGCACAAAACAGCATGGCACCCTGAGCGAGATCATTTAGGGTTTCGGCACGGTCTTTTAACAGATCCATCACAGCGGTTAAATTGACCGCATTGGGGCTACCCCCTAATTTTTCAATACGGGGAGCAACCAAGTCGGCTAGCTCGGCGCTGTTGCGCTGTTTGATATAGTGCGCATTGACCCAATTGAGCTTTTTGGGATCCCACTGCGAAGCCGATTTACTGAGACTTTTGGTGTCAAACCATTCGATGAATTGCTCTACGGAGAAAATTTCGTCGTCCCCATGGCTCCAGCCTAAGCGGGCCAGATAGTTGACCATGGCTTCAGGTAAATACCCTTGCTCATGATAATCCATAATATTGACTGCCCCGTGGCGCTTGGAGAGTTTTTCACCATCTGGACCCAAGATCATGGGGACATGACCATACACGGGAACCTGAGCGCCTAAGGCCTCGAGAATGACGATTTGCCGTGGGGTGTTGTTGACGTGGTCATCGCCACGAATAACATGGGTGATGCCCATATCCCAGTCATCGACCACAACACAAAAGTTATAAGTGGGGGTGCCATCGGCGCGAGCAATAATCAGGTCATCGAGCTCTTCGTTGGCAATGGTGATACGCCCTTTTACCAAATCATCCCAGCTTGTGACCCC
>JAAYRP010000252.1 GCA_012518715.1 Alcaligenaceae bacterium
AAACAGACACGATGGACCGGCCCCACACTAATGGCAGGGCCTGTTCTAAATCCGCCTGTAGCGCGCGCAGATAATCTGCTTCTGGAATCGTATCTGGAGCCTGATGAGAGTTAAAATCACAATATGGACATTTACGCACACACCAAGGCACATGCACATATAATGCCAAGGGAGGCAAACTATTTAATAACGAGCTCTCGGCTTGCGCCTGTGGCCGTATTCGTACTACAGGTAGAGTATCCATTAGTTATGCAGTTCAGCTAAACGTTGTGCTAGAATTTTTAAGGCTTGAGCGCGATGACTAAAATGATTTTTTTGCTCTGCTGATAACTGTGCTGCTGTGCAATCTAAATCTGGCACATAAAAAATGGGATCATAGCCAAAACCGTTATCCCCTATGGGCTGATCTGCGATCTCACCCCACCAGACTCCTTCGGCAACAATGGGCCGCGGGTCTTCAGGATGATTCACATACACCAAGACAGAAACAAAACAGGCTTTACGTTGGGTTTGATTCTGCATACGCGCTAATAACAGACGGTTATTATCCGCATCCCCCTTACCTGCCTCATGTAGCTGCGCATAGCGTGCTGAATAAACGCCGGGGGCGCCGTCCAGCGCGATCACACACAACCCTGAATCATCGGCCACAGCTGGCATACCGGTAACAGCACTCGCGTGACGCGCTTTAGTCAGTGCATTTTCTAAAAAAGTGCCATAGGGCTCATTGGCTTCGCTGACACCTAACTGCCCTTGCGGTATGACGTGAAGCGACAAGGGCTCAAATAACGCCTGAAACTCCTTAAGTTTGCCGGGGTTGTTTGACGCCAGCACGATTTTTTTTGTTTGCATGTTATCCTCGTTAATAGTGGATACCTTGATCCGCTAATGCTTGTTTTTGTAAAGCAATCAGCTCTGTAATCCCGTGCTGAGCATAATCTAACAACACACTCAGTTCGCTACGATCAAAACACCGCCCCTCGGAAGTGCCTTGGATCTCTACAAACTGCATCGCCCCATTCATTACAATATTGACATCGGCATCACAGCTAGAGTCTTCTTCGTAGTTAAGATCCAGTAGCGCATTGCCATCTTTCATCCCTACTGAAACCGCAGCCACATGGTCTTTGAGTGGGTTAGTATCAATCACATCATTTTCTAATAAATGATTGACTGCTAAAGCGGCCGCAATCCACGCCCCTGTAATACTAGCGCACCGCGTACCACCATCGGCTTGCAGTACATCACAATCAATATGTATGGTGCGCTCGCCTAAAGCAGCTAAATCAAATACCGCACGCAAACTACGCCCAATAAGACGCTGGATTTCTTGAGTGCGCCCAGTTTGTTTACCACGGGCGGCTTCGCGGTCAGAGCGCGTATGGGTTGCGCGTGGCAACATACCATATTCAGCGGTAACCCAACCCTGGGCTCTGTCTTTAAGAAAAGGAGGCACTTTTTCTAGAATGCTTGCATTACACAATACATGGGTATTACCCATTTTAATCAACACAGAGCCCTCTGCATATTGACTAAAACCGGCTTCTATCTGCACTGAACGCAATGTTTTGCTGTCTCGATGATCACTTCGCAACATAGTCTTTCCTTATTCTAAAGGCTCTAGTGTACTATGAGCCCCGCTCTCGCCTACAATAGATCTTTAGCTTTTGATGAGAGGATAACTATGATTCGCAGCATGACCGCTTTTGCTAATGCCCGCACGGAGTTTGAGTTTGGCACCCTAAGCATTGATATTCGTAGCGTGAACAATCGTTTTTTAGATTTACATCTGCGCCTACCCGAAGAGCTTCGTTTTAGCGAAGCCGCTATCAGAGAACAGCTAACCCAAACCTTGCAACGCGGTAAAGTAGAAATCCGAGTTCAGTTTCAGCGTGCTTTTAATGCAGACCAAAATCAATTGCACCCAGAGCTACTTGCGCAATTAGCCGCCCAGCTGCAAGCGGCGCGTAATATTATCCCTGATATCCCTGCCCCACGTCTTAGTGAAGTCATCGCACTCCATCATCAAGAGCAAGGGCTCGATCACGAAGTCTGGCTACCGATAATTTTGCGTTGTCTAGAGAGCGCTTTGCATGATTTTCAAGCTGCCAAAGCACGCGAGGGACAACGCTTGGCCGAAGCCATGCAACAGCTTGCAGAGCAAATGAGCGAACATGTTCAAGTCGTAGAGCAACATTTACCGGATATTTTGCGCGAACAACAACAAAAGATTGCAGACCGTTTACACGAAGCACTCACAGGGGTAAGCCCAGATGGCTTTGCACAAATTAGCGGCGAAGAGCTGTCTGCACGCGTCGCACAAGAATCCGCACTATTTGGCTTGCGCGTAGACGTAGAAGAAGAACTAACCCGCCTACGTTCCCATATACAAGAGCTACATATAATTTTAAAAAGCCAACCAACCGCCACCGCCAGCACCAACAAAACCCGTCGTGGTAGCATCGGCAAACGTTTAGACTTTTTATTCCAAGAAATGAATCGCGAAGCCAACACCTTAGGCTCTAAAGCCGGCTCCATCGAAGTCACCCGCGCTGCGATTGAATTAAAACTGCTGATTGAACAACTACGTGAGCAGGCGCAGAATATTGAGTGATGTCTACGGGGCTCTACCGAAGTCAACAAACCATTTAAAATCAACGCTCTTATGATTTTTTGGTTCTACCCAAGTCAACTGGTACCCATCAGTATCAAGTAAAAAGTGGTGAGTACATTTTTGGAGGGTAGAAATGACTAAGCTGACGAGCAAGCTGGTTGCAGCAAAGGTAAAAGGTGAGCCGGGTAGCTTTGCTGACGGCAATGGGCTGTATTTAGTTGTACCCAAGCGGGGACGAGCCTATTGGTCACTGCGCTACACCGCACACTCAAAGCGTAAACAAATGACGCTGGCCCCAGTGGATGA
>JAAYRP010000253.1 GCA_012518715.1 Alcaligenaceae bacterium
GCAGCCGATCACTGCAATTAAAAAGGCAAAAATAGGTGCTTTTGCCATGCCTAAAAAGAAGTGGCGTACAGAAACGTCTTGCTTAAAAATCTCAATAAACATGGTGGGCGAGATGTCTAAGGTCCAAAAGCTGACTAAAGCGCCCCCGAAAATCCCCGCAATCATACCAATAAAGGTCAGCATGGGTAAGGCAAGTAGCATGGCTAAGACACGGGGTATTACTAGAATCAGCAAGGGGTTGAGCCCTTGGGCACGCAACGCATCAATTTCTTCGTTGGCTTTCATGGAGCCAATCTGAGCTGTAAACGCACTGGCGGTGCGCCCGGCCATGAGGATTGCCGTCAAAAGGACCGCAAACTCACGTAGAAAAGAAAAGCCGACCAAGTTAACGGTATAAATTGTTGCTCCAAAATCCGCTAAGATCGTAGCCCCTAAAAACGCAATCACGGCGCCGACTAAAAAAGTTAGGAGTGCAATAATAGGTACGGCATTAAAAGCGGTTTCTTCGACCTGCGCCACAATCGCTGTTACACGCCATTGGCTGGGGCGTAGCATATTGAAAAACAGGGTCTCTAGAGTAAGACCAATAAAAGCGAGTAATTCTATTGCTTGGCGCCAAAAGCGGTGGGTAGCTTCGCCGATACGTACAAAAAAATCGTCAATAGCAGAATGTTGTGGCAGCGGCGGAGGTGGTTCTTGAGTACTGAGAGCATGGGCCACGGTGCGTAGCAGGGCGGCGCGTTCCGCTGATAGCCCTTGCGCATGATCGAGCTGCTCTTCAAGATGTTCTGGTGTCATGAGCAAACACAATTGTTCTGCGCCTGCTGTATCCAGTTTTTTTAATGAAGAAAAATCAATATGCTCGTATTTTTGGGCATGCTGTGTAAACTGAGCGAGCTCGTGACACAGCTGACGGTAGTGCGCCAACACCCATTCACCCTGAAGAAACAGGGTGTTGTTTTCATAGCGAAGAAAGTGAAAGGAGGATTGAGCCATAGACACAAAGTCTACCGTAAAAAAATAAACCGGTTGTTGTTTATCAGCGATAGCTGGGGGCAATCACGCTCGTTTTGGCGAATCTTTGCAATTTGTGGCAGGCTTTGGCTCAGCTGGTTAGACAATCTATGCATTTTAGTACAAGTTAGAGGTTATGCACGAAGTGTGATTGAAAAAAGGATGGGGGCAGACTCCTAGGGTTTACCACTAAACAAAAAGGGCATGTGGCGAAAAAACAAGGTATACACTTAGAGTTGGTGAGTAGGATTGAAATAGAAATTGCTATAGGAAACATTTATGTTTGAACATGTCGCCCCTTATGCTGGGGATCCTATTTTTCGTATCGCCGCGCAATATCAGGCGGATCAGCGCGAAAACAAGGTTAACCTAACTATTGGCCTGTATTTTGAGGATGACGGCAGCGTACCTTTGCTCGACTGTACCCAAGCGGCAGAGAAACATTGGGCAGCAAAGAAATTGCCTCGTACTTATTTGCCCATGGAAGGATTAGACGCGTATCGGGATGGGGTTCAGCGTTTGGTATTTGGCGAGCAGAGCGAAGCGTATCAGTCTAAACGCATTGCTACTATTCAGACATTAGGTGGTACCGGCGCGTTAAAAGTTGGTGGTGATCTTTTGCACGAGGCCTATCCAGATAGCCAAATGTGGATCAGTGATCCCGCTTGGGACAATCACCATGCGATTTTTGGGGGCTGTGGTATCAAAACTAATAAATACCGTTATTTTGATGCCCAGACCCAAGGGGTGGATTTTGAAGGCATGATGGCTGATCTGGCGCAGTTACCTGCTCAGAGCTTTGTGCTATTGCACCCTTGCTGCCATAACCCAACCGGGGCCGACTTATCCAAGGAACAGTGGCAGCAACTGATTGCGCTCATTAAAGAAAAGCAGCTCATCCCCTTTTTAGATATGGCTTATCAGGGGTTTGGGCAGGGGCTCGATGAGGATGCCTATGCGGTACGGGCTATGGCACAAGCCGGTGTATTGTTTTTAGTCGCAAACTCTTTTTCTAAGAATTTTTCTTATTATTCTGAGCGCTGTGGTGGCTTATCGGTAGTGTGCAAAGACCAGGCTGCTGCAGAGCGAGTTTTAGGCCAACTGAATGCATGGGTGCGTAAAAATTACTCGAATCCGCCTTCGCATGGGGGGCACGCAATTGCGACAGTGTTAAATACCCCCGAGCTGTATCAAGGTTGGGTAGATGCCGTCGATGCGATGCGTGCGCGTATTCATACGATGCGTCAAACGGTTTATGACAGGCTAACAGAGCTAGCCCCACATTATGATGCGAGCTATATGATTAAGCAGCAGGGCATGTTTAGTTATACCGGCTTGTCTTCGGAACAAATTCTACGGTTACGCGAGGAGTTTGGAGTCTATATGTTAGATTCAGGGCGTATTAGCGTACCAGGGCTAACAACAAAAAATGTAGAGTATTACGCTAAATCATTAGCTGCAGTGGTGTAAATTACTTTTCATTATCTTAAGAACAAGGACGCTTTGAGCGTCCTTTTTTGATGCCTAGTGATTACCCTTGATTTCATGAGTGGATGCCTAAAAGCACAAATTCTCATGCACAAAAACACAAATGTGGCGAGCGCTGCTTTTTATACTTGAAGTGTAAAAAAACGCCTTAGCCCGTATAACGAGGAGACCAATTTATTATGACAACGCAGACAATTTCAGGGATTCGAGAGCATATGATTATCGGCGGTCAGCCGGTGGAACAAAGCCAAGGTGAACGTATTCCTGTTTATAACCCCGCTACAGGACAAGTGATTGCACAGCAACCAGAGGCAGGGACTCAGGGGGTGGATCTGGCCGTAAAAGCGGCGCATCAGGCATTGACACTACCGCTGACAGCGTTGCGCACGCTTTGATTCAGCTCATGGGGGCGCAGCTAAGTGAACCGTTTCTTGCGGATACTCCTGAGCCGCAAACTGTGCGTGAAATTCAACTTGTAAAAATTCAGCACTATATTCAACAGAACCTGCATCGTTCCGATTTAAACGTAGATAA
>JAAYRP010000254.1 GCA_012518715.1 Alcaligenaceae bacterium
AAAAAGCGAAACGCCACTAGTGATTGGTTTTTACAATAAATTGACGGTGACTTTGCTCGCGCTGCTGTGCTTGCTCGCGATAATATGCCCTCGCCTCTGTGGGAGTACGCCCAAAATAATTTTTATAAAGCTGACTAAATGACGCAGGACTCGTAAATCCCCACTCATACGCAATCTCAGCAATCGTTCGGTTGTCTCGATTTTGCTGAAGGGTCGAGTTCGCCATCAATAAGCGCTGCTCCTGTAACCAGCTCCCTACGGTTTGCCCACGCGCACGAAATAACGCATGTAAATAGCGCACAGAGATCCCGCACGCCGCCGCTACATCATGGGGGCGAATGGCTCGTCTTAAGTGATCACGAATATACTTTTCTGCTCTGGCTAAATGAGCCGCCTGCACCGAGCTAAGATTAGACTGTTGCGGCGTCACATCCGCTAAGGCCAACACCAACAAATCCACTAAATGATTGCCAATGGTTTGCTTAGCCAAACCATCCATATGACTTAGTCGGTGCGATAGCAAACGTACCATTTCTACCATCAACTCACCGGCACCAGCACGCGCATCAAACGCCAACGAAACCAGTTTTTGTGGAAAACTAATGCGACTTCCCAAAACCGCCGCAGGGATTTTTAAAACCCACAACCGATTTGCCTGGGTATAACTCAAACGATAAGGCTCATGGCTACGTTGCAAAATAAATGCACCCGGCTCACAACCCACATCACGATTCCCCTGAGTGAAATCAATAGGCTGCTTATCTGGTATAGTGACCAAATAGTTTTCTTCGTGCTCATGGCGCAAATGTTCATCTTTTCGCTGATATAATAATCCGTCCGAATCAAGCCGAGACAAAGAAATCGGCCCCAGGTCCCAGGCACATAAATGCCCCTGAAACTGTGTTTCGGTATTAAAATCCACGCTTAAAGAAAAGTAGGTTTTTGTAACGACCTGCTCCCAATAGCTTTTACGCCGATGGGGCTGCTCGTTGATGGTTGTATAGTGAGTCTGCATCACTATCCTCCCTGGTTAAACAATGCTCCGGCACGACTGTCCTTTAGGATCTATTTCTGGCCGCATTGATAGCTGTCTCCGTTACTACCTTGTTCTTATCGTTGATTCCATTCTAGTAACCCGCTTAATCCCTTACAAGTCAATACTTTATAGAGAGCGCATAAAAGCTTACGCTTATGCGCAATATTAGGGAAATCAATTAGTTAATGATTTTTATATGACAGCCTCCCAACAAAACACCCATGATTACCCGTCTGCTAACCATAAGTGTGATGGAGTAAATTCAATCCATAACTGCCTTTATACAGAGGCGGCTCAAGAACTACGTACCGTTCGCGATTTACTACGTTGGTCACTCAGTCAATTTCAACGTCATCAACTAATTTTTGGCCACGGTAGCGATAACGCCTGGGACGAAGCCATTTATTTGATTTTGCATGGCCTACATCTACCCTTAGATCAGTTAGAGCCCTTTTTGGATGCACGTCTTACTTTTAGTGAACGTCAACAGGTTATCGAACTGATCCGCCGTCGTTGTGAAGAGCGCTTACCCGCGGCCTACATAACAGGAGAGGCCTGGTTACAAGGTTTTCGCTTTAAAGTTAGTCCCGATTGCATTATTCCACGCTCCCCCATTGCTGAGCTTCTTAGCACCCAGCTCTCACCGTGGGTTGAAGACCCTTTTGCGATTCGCTCTGTGTTAGATGTCTGCACTGGTTCAGGTTGCTTGGCCATTTTAGCAGCTTATGCCTTCCCAGAAGCTCACGTCGATGGGGTGGATATATCCCCTGCCGCCTTAGCCATCGCCAAAGAAAACATCGAGGATCATGGTCTCTCGGAGCGCGTTTGCGCCTTACAAAGTGATTTATACGAAGCCGTAGCAAATAAAAGCTATGACATCATTATCTCGAACCCACCCTACGTGAACGAGCAATCCATGCAGCAATTACCGGCTGAGTATCAGCATGAGCCGCGTTTAGCCTTGGCTGGTGGAGAAGATGGCATGGATTTAGTTCGCACCATTGTGAAACAAGCTGCGCTCCATCTCAATGATGAAGGCGTTCTGATTCTGGAAATCGGGCATGAATACGACCATTTTTGCGCTGCTTTTCCCGACTTAGCCCCTATTTGGTTAAGCACCGCAACTGCTGACGATCAAATTCTGCTTCTAGACAAAACACAGCTTTTATCTTTGCTTTAATAGAGGAGTATCCGTGATTCGAGCCACGCAACTTAGCTTACGCCGGGGCGTCAAAACCCTGTTGGAACAAACCGATTTCGTTATTAATCCAAACGAACGCGTTGGTGTGGTAGGCAAAAATGGCGCCGGCAAGACCACATTATTTGCCCTCTTGCAACAGCAAATCGACCCCGATAGCGGCTCGCTGTCTCTACCACCTAGCTGGCGCATTGCAGCCGTAGAGCAAATGATCCCCGATCTACAGCGCCCAGCTCGCGAATTTGTTATAGATGGGGATCAACACCTACGTCAGCTTCAAACACAACGCGCCCAAACCCCTGACTCTGAGGGTGAACGCATTGCCCAGCTCGAAGCGGAGCTTATCGAGGCCGATGCGTGGAGTGCTCATGCTCGAGCCGAACAGATGCTCGCTGGCTTAGGCTTTCGTCCCGACCAATGGCTACTACCTGTGGCTCAGTTTTCGGGGGGGTGGCAAATGCGATTGGCATTGGCTCGAGCGCTGATGGCTCCTTCGGATTTACTCTTATTGGACGAACCCACCAACCACCTTGATTTAGACGCCATGATATGGCTGGAGCGCTGGCTACAAAGCTATGCGGGCACTGTGCTCGTTATCTCTCACGATACCGAGTTTTTAGATGCTATTAGTACTCACATTCTCCACTTTGAGCAAAAACAACTGATTAAATATCGGGGTAACTACACTCAATTCCTTTCCCAACGCGCCGAACGTTTACGTCAGGACCAGCTGGCCTGGGAAAAACAACAGCGTGAGGTCGCTCATCTCCAAGCCTTTATTGATCGCTTTAAAGCCAAAGCCACCAAAGCCAAACAAGCCCAAAGTCGCGTAAAAGCCTTAGCTCGTATGCAGGAACTGGCTCCCGTACGCTTAGATAGTCGTGTCCAGTTTACGCTGCCAACCCCTGAGCACATGCCAGACCCTTTGCTCCGTTTAGTCGAAACGGACCTGGGCTATACCCACCCCTCTGTGAGCACTATTCTCCAAAAAGTCACCGTTGATATACGCAGCGGCAGTCGCATTGGTGTACTCGGTATGAACGGAGCCGGTAAAAGTACCTTGATCAAAACCCTAGCAGGCGAGCTGAAACCTTTAACCGGAGAACTCATTCCCTCCGCACGTTTAACCATTGGTTATTTTGCTCAGCATCAACTTGATATGATTGATGCAAGGCTTAGCCCTATTCAGCACTTACAACGCATTGCCCCCGATATGCGTGAACAAGAACTACGTAATTACTTAGGACGCTTTGCTTTTAGTGGAGACATGGCCACCGACACAACCGCTGGCTTTTCTGGTGGAGAAAAAGCCCGCCTCGCTTTAGCGCTTATTGTCTGGCATAAACCAAACTTGCTGTTATTAGACGAGCCGACCAACCACTTAGATGTAGAAACCCGTGAAGCACTGGCTGCGGCACTGGCTGAGTACGAAGGCAGTGTGCTCGTCGTATCCCACGACCGTCAACTCTTACGTTCTACAGTCGATGAGTTTTGGATTGTGGCAGATGGTCAAATTAACGAGTTTGATGGTGATTTAGAAGATTATAGAAACTGGTTGTTAGCTCGAGCCTCGACTCAGCGTCAACAAGACAAACCCGCCTTGTCAGGCGAGCCTATTATCGATCGCCGCACTCAGCGACGCTTAGAAGCTGAGGCTCGCCAAAAAATAGCCACGTTGCGCCGCCCATTAGAAAAGCAAATCACCTATATCGAAAAACGTATGGAGCAACAACAGCAACGCTTAGATGAGCTGGATAGTTTGATTGCCGACCCCGCTTTTTATGAAGATGCCTACAAACAAGAGCGCCCAGAGCGACTCGCCGAGCATGGGGAACTGAATAAAAGCCTAGCAGAGCTAGAAGAACAGTGGCTAGCACTACACGAGCAAATCGAACAGATCGAGGCCGAGCATCAGCTAAATAGCTAATGCTCGCACCGTTATTAGCCTCCAGCAATAATCGTCAGTTTCGCTACGCCAAGTGCTAAGGTTTTAGTGCCAGCCTCACGAAAATGAATTTGTGCTTGAGCTTCGTTACCACTACCACTTAAGGTCAGAATCGTGCCCTCGCCAAATTTGGGGTGAGCCACACCTTGCCCCACCCGAAAATGCTGGTCACCTACAATTAAGCCGCTTTTAGCCACTGTGGAAGCCATGCCAGCGGTGGCACGTTGACGCGCCTGATCCCAGCCATGTGCCTCTCGACCAAAACCTCCTACCCAAGCACTTTGTGCAACAGGCGCGGCTTGACGAGGAGTTAGCCATTTTAAATGTGCGTCAGGCAGCTCATCCAAAAAACGCGAACGCGTCGCATAACGTGTTTTTCCATGCAACATACGACTCTGCGCTAACGTCAAATACACGCGCCGGCGCCCCCGTGTCAGTGCCACGTACATCAGCCGACGCTCTTCTTCCAAGCCGTTTAATTCAGCTAGACTATTTTCATGAGGGAACAACCCCTCTTCTAAGCCCGTAATAAATACGGCATCAAACTCTAGCCCTTTGGCTGCATGAATTGTCATTAACTGCACTGCGGCCTGCCCGGCTTGAGCTTGATTGTCTCCGGCTTCTAACGAGGCATGCGATAAAAAAGCCGCCAAAGGAGACATCGCAGATAAAACAGCCATACCATTTTCATCTACTGCCGGCTCTGGACTCACAGGAATACGACCTGCTACCTCTTCTGTCAGGCCTTCTTCCATAATAAAAACGGTCGCTGCATTCACGAGCTCTTGTAAGTTTTCTAAACGATCCGCACCCTCACGGTCATTTTTATAATGTTCAAGCAAGCCACTATCATGAATCACCTGCTCGATCAGATCAGGCAGGGGCAGCATTTGTGCCTGTGCCGCCAATTGATTAATAAGAGCAACAAATTTCCCAAGATTGGAGCCAGCACGACCTGTCATATAGGGTACAGCGCGGTATAAACTACAACTATACTGGCGCGCATAATCACCCAGCTGCTCTAAAGAGCGCGCACCTATGCCACGCGTAGGAAAATTCACCACACGTAACCAAGACGTATCATCGTTAGGGTTATCAATCAAACGCAAATATGCCAACACATGCTTGATCTCTTGGCGCTCAAAAAAACGCTGTCCGCCATAGACCTTGTAGGGAATCGCGGAACTAAATAACTGATGCTCTAAAACCCGAGACTGCGCATTACTACGATAGAGCACGGCAACCTGATCTGGCGCATAACCATCTTTTAAAAGCGCTTTGATTTCTTCTACCACCCACTGCGCTTCTAGTGCATCAGAGGGCTTTTCCACCACTCGCACGGCTTCACCCTGCCCCGAATCGGTCCAGAGCTTTTTTCCTAAACGATCCGCATTATGCGAAATTAAAGCATTAGCCGCATCCAAAATATGCCCACTGGAGCGATAATTCTGCTCTAAGCGCACCACATTCCCTTTGGCATAATCACGCTCAAAGCATTTCATGTTGCTAATGTCTGCGCCACGAAAAGCATAGATGGATTGATCATCATCACCCACGGCAAATAAGCAGGCTTGATCCCCCGCAAGCAGGGTCAACCAGGCATACTGCAGCGGATTCGTGTCTTGGAACTCATCAATCAAAATATGAGAAAAGCGCTGCTGATAATGCTGACGCAACGGTGTATGGTGTAGTAATAGTTCATAAGCACGCAGCAAAAGCTCGGCAAAGTCCACCACACCCTCGCGCTCGCATTGGGCTTGATAGAGCTCATAAAGCTCGACTAAACGCCGTGTATGGGGATCATAGGCCTCTATGGCATGGGGACGTAGTCCTTTTTCTTTTTCAGCGTTGATAAAACGCTGTACATCACGCGCAGGATATTTTTCATCATCGATATTATTAGCTTTGAGTAAACGCCGTATTGCTGCTAGCTGATCAGCGCTGTCCAATATCTGAAAACTTTGTACTAAACCCGCGTCTTGATGATGCAAGCGCAATAAGCGATTACATAGCCCATGAAATGTACCCACCCACATGCCACGGGTGTCAATCGGCAATAAAGCACTAAGCCGCGTCAGCATCTCGCGCGCGGCTTTATTGGTAAAGGTCACTGCCATTAACGCATATGGACTAAGACCTTGCTGCATGAGCCAAGCCATGCGGGTGGTTAGCACCCGCGTTTTTCCACTTCCCGCCCCCGCTAAGATCAGCGTATGTTGGGCGGGCTGTGTAACGGCTTGTTGTTGTTGAGGGTTAAGACTATCAATCATGCGGCGTATCGACGTAGACGCAAAGCAAATTGCTCTAGGCTATCGATACCGCTTTGCTGGGCGCGCTGTACCCAAGCACGTAGGTCAGCAAGTAGCTGCTCGCTAGTTGCGCTGGAGCTTTCCCAAAGCCGTGCTAGCTCGACTTGCATTTGTACTACAGTAGAAAGCTTACCGTCTTCATTTAAGACTTTTTGCAGTTGGGCGCGCTGCTCTTCGTCTAAGACCTCATCACCACGACCGATCCAGTCTTTACAACGCTTAAGCAAAGAAAGCTGACTATGATCGTCTTTGTTTTTTAAGCGAGCGATTTCCTCGGATGCCGCTTGACGAATGACATCTGCATAACGCGCTAAGATTTCATAGCGGTGAGTAATAACGCCCTGCAAAGTATCCAAATTGATATCGGCGGTTGCCGCTTTGCTTACTGGCTCTAGGCGTAATTTCGGAGCAACCTTTTTGACCGTCGCTAGCTTAAAAAAGCGCAAAATGCTGATATATACCCAACCCAAATCAAATTCGTACCACTTGCTGGAGAATTTAGCAGAGGTCCCATAGGCATGATGGTTAT